>CAMDBF010000054.1 GCA_945889175.1 Rickettsia typhi | reverse complement strand
CTCTTCCACAACCCCTGCTACATAGCAATCTTTTCTACATTAAGGCACCTCTCTTCTTTAAAACAAAGCTCTCTGGAATATAAGGCTCGCACGCCACCCCCCCATGCTTGCCAAAGGCAAGCTGGCGTGGCGAGCCTAAAGAAGGAAGGACAGTAGTGGATAATTTATTTACTTGCATTATAAGTATGGCTTTTTGGTAGATGTTGATTGGGGTTATGGAAGAGGTCTATTGTTATTGATGCCTTACACCAAATAGGCTCGCCACACCAGCTGCCTTTTAGTTAGTATGGGGGCGATCTGGCCTTGTTTTGAAGAAAGCAGGGATTATAATTTGTTTATGGAGAGCAAGAGATATTTGGTTGCCTATGGGTCAAAAATTTAATAACATTATTTAGAATCTGGAAATGCTATTAGACCTCCTGCATAACCTCCCCATCTTAGGGTGTCCATCAACAACCCCTCCCCTCTTAGGGGAGGTTGGGTGGGGTAATACATTATACCTCTTACCATTCTTTTAACTTTAAATGTTAAATTTAAAAGCCATACAAAAACATAAAGCTATCTTACTAAACTACTAAACTTAACACACATCCCCCCGCCCCCCAGCTGGCACTTTTTAACCAAATGGGGCAAGCGGGTGTTTGTTTAATGGGGATAAAGTATGTCGATATCTAATAATAAAAATATCCTTATCTCGCCCAAATATTATAAGCCTATCTTCCAATCTAAAACTTCTACTTCACATAATGTAATTTTATGATTAATAAAAGCAGAACAATAAATAAAGCTTAGCAAGGCTTCAGGTTTCATTATCGAGTAAAGGAGATATGCTATTTAATATCATTATCTTTTTTAAATTTACCAAGTCTGTAAATAAAATCTTTAAGTTGCTTATTGCTAAGAGTTTGATTAGATCTTGTTTTGATGCTTTGAGGATTAATTTGTGAGCTTCCTTTGAATAATTCGTAATGCAAATGATTACCAGTTGAAAATCCAGTGGAGCCAACATATCCAATAACCTGCCCTTGTTTTACTTTTGAGCCCTTTCTAAATCTTGGTGCAAACCTACTCATGTGTGCATATGCGGTTGAATATGTTTGATTATGCTTCACCTTGATATAGTTGCCGTAGCCCTTGTATATTCCACGGTACACAATAATCCCATCACCTGCAGCAAAGATTGGTGTACCCCTTGGGGCTGCAAAGTCTATTCCCTTATGTAGCTTTGTATAACCTAGTATTGGATGCCTTCTGTGTCCAAATTTGGAAGAAATTCTAGCACCATTTATAGGAGTTTTTAAAAGACTTTTTTGAACAGACTCACCCTTACCATTAAAATAATACTTACTTGGTTCGTAATAAAAATACTCAAGTTTGCCATTACTTGCCGTATTTAACCTTGAGTACAAAATGCGTAAAGTTTTAAGACTTTTACCGTTTTCATCAAACAATTCTTCACTTGCAATAGTAAAGCTATCTCCTTGTTTTAAATCTCTTGCAAAGTCTATGTCGTAACTATACATAGCAATTATCGACATGATACTTTCGGCACTTAAACCAGATTTTATACCGTCGTAAAATAATGAATTATCGATTACCGCCTCTCTTATTATCATCTTTTTTTGCAATTCTATAATCTTAGTATCGTATAAAAAACCATCATCAGTTCTTTTTATCAATAAATATTTATCTATATCGGTTTTTAATGTAATAGAACTGACCTCTGTAATTTTATTTTTTGTACCACTTACAGTATTTACATCAAACTGCTCATCGGAAGGCTCTATCTCTCTCTCTTTTATGTCAAAGGTAATAATTTGATTTTTTTTAATGTTAAAAATATTATGCTTCTTCTTTAACGCACCACTAATAATATCCTTTACCTCACTTTGCGGAATTTTATAGCTAAGCAAAATATCGTCCATGGTTTCACCATTTTTAACAATATGCTCAATCCTTTTGTAGGATATTATAGTGTCATCATCCTCTTCTATCGAAAATTGGGAAATGATATCATCTAAAGAATACTCCGAAGTCTCACTACTTAATCCATCTTCCTGAAAGTATTCATTCATTTGTTCTGTATCCTTATAATCTTCGTTAATTAAAAATGCAATTGCAAATCTAAAACCCAAGTAACAAATACAACAAAAGACAATTGCAAATAAAAATCCTAATACTTTATGCTTCATTTATTTTACATTAAGAATATCGACCTCCATAAATAAAAGCTCATCATTATTGACTTTATTAAGTTTTACATTAAGCTCTTCAAACCTTTGAAAATCAGGTTGATTAATAAATTTAATACCCTTAGAAACATAATCCATCAAATCATTTTTTTGCATGGCAATAATATAACCACCATCCTGACTCAAGCCAAGCATTGGCTGATTAAATGCAAATTTAGATAAATTATTTACATTACTATTTACTTGAAACTCAGTGAGGGAGTCTGCAGAATTATTTTTAAAAATTCTATATCTCACACCCAAGGTAGTAAGGCATTCTGGTGTATCTTTTTTTGGAGAAATTTTTTTATTAATAAATGTATCGTTTTTAAATTCAATCCCATTATTAATATTTGATGTAACAAGGTTAATTTCATATATCCTCTTACCACCATAATTTTTAATATTAAGCTCCTTAACAGGAAAGCTCGATAAATCGCTTAATATAGTTTTAAGTTCACCTTGACGCATGCCAAGAGCTGCAACTTCAAGCTCTGTTGGTATTTGGTTTTGTCCTAGTGTTGTATTAAAATTTTTAGATAACAATATACTACTTGAACCATGCTCTTTAATAACAACTGCAATATCAACCTGAGATCCACATGTTGCAAACTGTGTATCTTTTTTTCTAAATATAGACTTTTCCCCACTGTCATTAATTATGGCAATGTTTTTTTTAGAAGGTATAAATAGATTAATATCTTTTGCAAAGAGTATTGCATTTCCCTGTTCTTTTATAGTATCAAGAATGCTATTTACAAAAATAGATGTTTGCTTGAAGGATTCTTCTTTTGGTAAAGATTTTTTATCAATAGCACAATCGTTATTGTAGCTTGTAAGAGTTATAACAATTAGTAAAATTGCCGAGAGTAAGCCAAGCGGCGTGGTTAAGATGTTCATTCCTTTAAATATAACATTATATCTTACTAGGCAACTTTCGTTGCTTGCTTTGACTCAGTTTGATTTATATTTTTTGCAGCCTCAATAATTTTTGCATCCTCTATTGTTATCAAACATTCGTTATGATTTAACACTAAAAATCCACTAGATTTTAATTCAATCAAGGTTTCACTTTTAAAATTATCAACAATTTTTAAAACTGAACCAGCTTTAATGCCCGAAAGAAAAGGGGCATGATTTACTAAAATTTCAAGCTCACCAATTTGAGAGCAAAGATGAATTAACTCACAAGATCCTCTAAACAAGA
The DNA here is from genome assembly GCA_945889175.1 of Rickettsia typhi. GTDB lineage: Bacteria > Pseudomonadota > Alphaproteobacteria > Rickettsiales > Deianiraeaceae > CAMCVL01. Next base: position 371 of record CAMDBF010000054.1, on the reverse strand, counting down.
CACCGTTTGTGCAGGTTGTAACTTTTAAATTAATATAAACAGAGGTATCTTTTTTTGCACTAGTCATAATTTTTAAAGACACAAAACAAAGCTATTAAATAAACAAACTACAAGACTACTTTAAACCAATAACAATTAACAATCCAGTATTTTTTTAAAAAATAATTGCTAATTGTAGGACTATAATTTTCAGTCTTTAAAAAAAAGTATTTGTAAGTTCAATAGACCTCTTCCTTAACCCCTCCCCTCTTAGGGGAGGCTGGGTGGGGTTTTAACAGAGCTTAAAAATAATATTTCTACTTAATTACTTTTACTTTAATTTTTGGTTAAAAAAATATACCCTATCCTTATTAAACACACACGCCCGCTGC
>CAMDBF010000053.1 GCA_945889175.1 Rickettsia typhi | reverse complement strand
GGGGCGTGTGTGTTAATTTTAGTAAGATAACTTTATGTTTTGCTATGGTTTTTAAGATTAATAGAATAAAAGAGGTTTAATAGATATTACCCCACCCAACCTCCCCTAAGAGGGGAGGGGTTTAAGATGGTAGGGGTTAAGGAAGAGGTTTAATACCAACAACCCATCCCTTTTTAGGGGAGATTTTGATTTACACTCCACTTAATACCATTTCCATTTGTAAAATAAGCCCACCCCATGCAAGCAAAGCTTGCAGGCGGAGCTGGGGGAAATGTAGACTCTTTAGTTTAAGCTATAACCTGTAATAAGAAATTATGGAATATATTTTTGGCAAGAAGATAGAATAATGGATATTTGATTGAGCATTATTTCCTTCCCCATCACTTTAGGGAGAAAGAAGAAGGAATCAATGATTATTTAATAAAGTTCCACCCTACATTTTGCATATGCTACTGCGTATCTTGCTTGACGACACATCTGGACTACTGCAATATAAATATCTAATACCATTACTCTTGCAGCTTTTGTTTGTAATGATATTATTTTTAAATCTAATGGCAAAGGGGGTTTTGGTGTATTTAATTTTTTGCATAACATCGCTACCACGGGATATTATAACAATATTAAACCCATCTACAAGCCTTAGGTAAAATGGCCATTTGTGTATTGTTAGTAGATTATCCTGCCCCATTGCAAATGTTATGTTGTAGTGTTTTGAGTATCTTTTTTTAACCTCCTTCATCACAATTGCCGTGTTGTTTGAGGGTGAGAGCTTTTCGTAATCGCACACTTTAAGCTTTGGATTGTTTTGCAACGCCTGTTTGCAGGCTAAAAGCCTTGCTGTAAGGCTTGGGGTTGGTATATGTGTTTTTAATGGATTTATCTTTGTTGGCATTATAAAAACTTTGTCAAATCCAAGCTTTAATAGCTTATTGCAAACAAATAAATGCCCTTGGTGAAAGGGGTTAAATGAGCCGCCAAAGATAGCAATGTTAATCATTGGGGTCAATTGGGCTAAAATAGATTATAACATCATCATCGGATTTTTGTTTTGTTACCTTACTTTTGCAAAGTTTATATATCCACGATTTGGCATTGCCAGTTATAAAGTTGTGTAAATTTTCAACCTCGGTAGCTCTAATGTCTGGCTCTTGTTGCATTTGCGTTTTAGGAGCTTGAAGGTAAAAAAAGTTTTCTCGCAAAAGGTGCTTAATAAGCCTAAACCTCATGGAGTCTTCAAGCTTAAGGTAGCTACTAAGTTTAATTGCATACTGCATTGATTTTGAATTGGTAATAACTACCTGCTTAAACAAAATATCAAAGTAATTATCTAAGGCTATTTTGTCGCTTTGTAGAGATTTTATTGTCTTGTTAAGTCTTGATAGCAAAAGCTCATCGCCAAGGGTTTTGTGTAAGTATCGTCTTATAAAATTGCGTTTAATTGCGGGGTTTTGGTTACTCTCATCCTCGGTCCATTTAATCTTATTAGCTTTGCAAAATGTTATTAAGCTTTGCTTTGGGGTGTTAAGAAGGGGTCTTAAAATTTTAACATCATTAAACAAAGTTACCTCCTGCATTGCACAAAGGCCTTTTAATGCCGAGCCTCTTTCGAGTCTTAGTAAAAATGTTTCGATTTGGTCATTTAAGTGATGAGCTACAAAAATGTGCTTAACATTGTTTTGACTGGCATAATCTAACAAAAGATTATATCTTGCATTTCTGGCATTTTCTTCAAGATTTTTTGCCGCATCAATACCATCTGCCGTAATTATTGTGGCTTTAAAATTATGTTGTTGCAAAAAATTTACAGTTTGCATTGCTTGTTTTGCAGATTTTTTGCGAATTGAATGATCGATAATTACGGCTGTTAGATTTTTAAATTCTAATTGCTTTAGTAAAAAAGCCAATGCCATGCTATCAACACCGCCAGAGCATGCAATTATCACATTTTCGTTCTTGTTAATGTTATGTTTTAAGCAAAAGTCATTAATTTCTGTTGCAAGATTTATTTTAGTTTGAGAGTTTGACCAGAGTTTTTTAAAAATTATAAATTTAAAAAAATGTTTCATAAAAATTTATCTTTCTAATAAATTTACTAAGAGTTTTTTAATAAAAACTGACTCAAGAGTAAAATCCTAGCTAAGCTTTAAACTTACAAGTCTAAAGCATTTAAAGCTAGTCTTTAAATAAAAAACCACGACCGCAAAAAGACAAGCAAACAAGAGAAAGAAATAAGCTAGTCGATACCTTTTTTGATATTTTTAATTTTTTTAATTACCACAAGTAAAGAGCAGCTTGCGATTATTATGTTTGATATTATTATTGGCATTTCGTGAACTATGCTTCCGTAAAAAACCCAAAGTGATGTACCAATAAAGAGGGTAATGTAGGATATTAAAGAAACCGCTTTGGTGTCCTTTGCTTTAAAAACACTCCAAACTTGAGGTAAAAAGCAAGCGGTTGTAATAATAGCTGCAATGTTTGCGACAAAAGTTTTAAGCATTTTTAAAAATTAAGCTGCTTGAGATTTAATTTTTTTAGCCTTTTCAATTGCCTCATCTATTGAACCAACCATGTAAAATGCTTGCTCAGGAAGGTCATCATGCTTACCTTCGCAGATTTCCTTAAAGCCACGAATAGTTTCGGCAAGTGGAACTAAAACACCCTTTTGACCAGTAAAAACTTCGGCAACATGAAAAGGTTGAGAGAGAAATCTTTGTAATTTTCTAGCCCTGTAGACGGTAAGCTTGTCAGCATCCGAAAGTTCGTCCATACCAAGAATAGCAATAATATCCTGCAATGCCTTGTAAGTTTGTAGAATTTTTTGAACATCTTTTGCAACATTGTAATGCTCCTCGCCAACAATTCTAGGGTCTAGGATTGTTGATTTTGAGTCCAAAGGATCAACTGCAGGATAAATACCAAGCTCTGCAATTTGACGAGATAGAACCGTTGTTGCATCAAGGTGGGCAAATGATGTTGCTGGTGCTGGGTCAGTAAGGTCGTCAGCAGGTACATAAATTGCCTGAATTGATGTAATTGAACCCTTATTTGTAGATGTAATTCTCTCCTGCAATTTAGCCATTTCCTCAGCTAATGTAGGTTGATAACCAACCGCCGAAGGAATACGACCAAGTAAAGATGAAACCTCACTACCAGCTTGAGTAAATCTAAAAAGATTGTCAACAAAGAACAATACATCCTGACCTTGTTTGTCCCTAAAATACTCAGCCATTGTCAATGCCGAAAGAGCAACTCTCGCACGAGCACCAGGTGGTTCGTTCATTTGTCCATAGACAAGTGCAACCTTTGATTTTTCAGGGTTTTCAGTGTCTATAACACCAGAGTCTATCATTTCGTGGTATAAATCGTTACCTTCACGGGTTCTTTCCCCAACACCAGCAAACACCGATAAACCACTGTGTGCTTTTGCAATGTTGTTGATAAGCTCCATAACAATAACTGTTTTACCGACACCGGCACCACCAAAAAGACCAATTTTACCACCTTTTAAGTAAGGGGCAATTAAGTCAATAACTTTTATTCCTGTAACTAAAATATCACTTTTTGTTGATTGACTAACTAAAGATGGTGAATCGGCATGTATAGGTGCTGTCTCGCTAGAATCAACAGGACCTCTGTTGTCTATGGGCTCACCCAAAACATTAAGAATACGACCTAAAACTTTTGTACCAACTGGCACGCTTATTTGGGCTCCTGTGTCAAAAACCTCATCGCCTCTTGCAAAACCATCGGTCGAAGACATTGCAATAGCTCTAACCTTGCCATCGCCCAAGTGCTGCTGAACCTCAAGAGTAATACCCTTGCATGTTAATGCATTATTAATTGCAGGAACATTACCTTGCTCAAAGGCAACATCAATAACGGCGGACATAATTTGGGATATGCGACCTACATTTTTTGTACTCATACAATTTAATATACTGTTACACTTAATTAATAAACTCTAAACATTTGCAACAAAGTATAAAGCACTTGAAATAAAAGTAAATAAAAATTTACATTTTCTCTATTTCTTAAACTGCAAAAGACCCCCTACCCCCCAACTCCAACCCCAATAAACAGGGTGTTGACGGAGAGGTTTGGGGTGTGGTGGTAGTTTTGGGAGTGGGTGAGGCCTAGGCTTAGCTCTGCTGTGGTGAAGGGTTTGTGGGAGGATATTTTGTGGGATGTGATGGAGTTAAGACCTTTG
>CAMDBF010000052.1 GCA_945889175.1 Rickettsia typhi | reverse complement strand
CTTCAGGTAAATCAAAATAATACCTCTGGAATTGCATCTAATCTTAACGAAACAGAACAATCAAACGACACCTTAACTTACCTTCGTTTAAGTGAACTTACAAACCACATTCAGTCTAGTGGTATGATAGATTGCCCCGGGGTGGTTGTCCTTCCAGATCAAAAGGCAATCAATAAAGGTTACGTTCAGGATAATGTGTACGAGTACTCAAGAACTGTTTTTGATAATGGTGGCTGGTTCTCTCGAAAACAAAAAATTACACCTTACCAACAAAAATATCAAGACTGCTCTTTAGGCTTGGGACCTGGAACTAAATTTACGGAGTTGTCATCTCCTTATGCTTTTTGTAATCAAAATGGGGAATGGTTTACTGACAATCAGCTTGCCTGCAATACATCAACAGGAGCTATCTCTGTCACTATTGATAAGGCACCTTTTGGAACTAGCGTTCCAATGACAAAAGCAACATCAAACATCTTGCAGCCATCATCCGTTTTAAGACCCTCACCAAGATACGATCATAGCATGCAAACTATTGGCAACAATATTTATATGTTTGGAGGCAGAAGACACAGCTTTAGACACTACAGTTACACCGCTGGCAAAAATGAAGTATATGAAAACGATATTTCGAATGAAAAAATTTTTAACACATTTAGCCCTAATTACAAAGACTTTGATTCAAATGGCAATTTAGCCGTTCCATATAAAGTCATTGATAGTAATAACATAAGAGAATCAATAAGAGCTGGTGCATTGTTGAAAAAAATGTACGATTATGATACATCTTATCATAATTTTTTTATTTACAATAGACTTTCAGCAGGTTACCAAGGATATGCATTTAATACAGCAGTTCCTGGAGATAGAACTACATTAAACTCTATCAATTACAATATGAGTGAGAGTTCACCATTTTTTGAAGCTTTTAATGAATTATGGAGAATGAGTCCAACAGAAAATCTTTGGAATAGCTTTACTTGGGTACAAATCATTCCATCTTCCTCAGTAATACCAACAGCTAGACACTCGCATTCCTCGGCAACCGATTCTTCTGGTGATAATTTATATATTTTTGGCGGAATTAGCCCAGTAGATAATGGGAAGTTAATTAGCTGCATTGGACCAGATGGACCAGATGGCGATCAGTCGTCTTTTAGCACCGCCCTATCTGGACCATTCTCCTCTTCAACCCCGTGGTCAATGAGATATCCAGTCTACAAGCCAATTAATCACAGACTGGCTGTTTATCCACTGGGTACTCAAAGCTCACTTGCCTTCTCAAGCTGCAATCCAAAAATAGATATTACCTTTACATCGACAACAATAAACAATTACGGCTCTCCAGATGAGTGTCCATTTAGACCAGCAACAACAGACACCGATAACATGTATGTGTTAGGCACTTTTAACGGCGAGGGAAAATTTAGTGGTCTCTTGAAGGCTGGCTACAAAACTGAACAATGTTTAAGTGCAGTACATGGATCCCAAAAATACAGTCTATTAAACGATCTTTGGCAGTATAATTTATCGTCAAATTCTTGGACAAAACTTTCAGATGGAGTTGGTCCATTTATAAGGCAAAATGCGGCCTTATTTTACTTCTCCAATTATATCTTCGTTTTTGGTGGCATAGGTTATGATCAAACATCACTAAATGATTTATGGGCTTTTAACTTAACAACCAAAAAATGGACTAAATTAGATTCAATCAATAGAGGTTTTGCCAACAAAACCAAGGCATATGTCTACGGGAACAAAGCATATATTAGTCCTGCAAACGGGAGCAATAAAATATTCGTTTTCGATTTTAATACAATGAAGTGGGATTCTATTGCAGCTAATGGTTTACCAACTTATAGTAATATTGATTACAAAGATACAGATAACATAAAGAAAAATGGCATCTATCCTAAACTTGAATTATTAAAGTCATCAAATTCAAATATTTTTGCAACTAAACCTGAACCAACGCAAAATGTTACCCCTCAAAAAACTTGCAGTGAATTTACTAATTACTACAAAGATACTGATGGAAAGGGAGCTTGTCTTAACTTAGGCTTAACAGATCCAGCTTGCTTAACTCTCATTAAATATGATAGCGCAGCCTTTAGTCTTGAGAAGACAAGATCACTATCAATCTGCAAACCAGGGGGTAGCTTATATAGTACAACTTGGAGTCTTGATCTAAAATTTCCTATAGGTTCATACGGTTCAGTATCCAGAGTGCTTGGAGACACGATTCTTTTTTCAAAACCATTCAAAGCGTCAAATGGTACTAATGGTAAAACTCAAGCTAGACAGGATTTTATTCATAGCGGTTTATTTATGAGTGGATATACAAATTTAGAAGCCATGAGTGTGGTAGCAAATGAAGGAGCTATTCCAGTGTCATCTTCAGATGATCTTACATTACTTTTAGCGCTTATGTTCCTAAATACGCCAAAATCTTATACGCAAATTTACACTCCTTTTTTAAATAAGAATACACTAAATTCCTACAATCAATTCGATATGATAGGTTATGGAGATAACTTGCTTATATTTAATTCGGGCGTAACAATGTTTTCGTACCTAGCATTTCCTCAGACCAATCTTTTTGGTCGATATTTTATAAATCCAGATGTGTATTCTGGTAAATTATATAATTTGAACTTAACTGACAATACCCTTACCGAGATTGATCATATGAAAAACGACCTACCAGGACCTCGTAACTACTGGATTGATAAAAAAATATCTGCGACAAATATTTTTAATGAACAAGAGGCATATCTACAAAAATACATCACTTATCCGGTTTTAGATAAAACAGCTGGCAGAACCAATGCTACCGCTCTTACTGGGGCAAATGCATATTATATTCAGCATCCATATATGGGATATGCAGAATGTTCAACACCAAAATACTGCGTAAGAACAGCAACTGGCAACCTTACCCATGACCCAGAATACGGAGATGTAAATTTTGGAAAACCGAGAACTGTTCCAAATGGTCCGTTTGGCGATAATATAAAAAAAATGCAAACAACTACATTTACACAACATTTAAAAGACAAGAGCTTTAGTGATGCAGATATAAACATGTCAACAATTAATGCCTCAAATTTAAGCGGCAATTCTTTTGCTGCAGTAAGGTTGCCAGATTCAATCGATCAAAATGGTAATTCAAAACAAGTTTTTAAAATATATAGCTTTGGTGGTTACTATATTAATGAAAATACAAGCTTTGGCATAGCAGGTAATTTTGGAAATGACAATAACATATTGGATATTGTCTACAGTTACAATCCTAGCTTTGGTCTTATGTCGTTTTCGGTAGTTACTCACAACGACATTTACGAAATTAACACTAATTAGTACGATATTTTTAGAAATTTAGTATTTAACAAAATACTACTTTATCGGATAGATTGATAGCTTTTCTTTCATTCCATCATAGTTTTTAGCATCAGCTCTATGAGGCTGTTTTTGAGTTATTACCGGCCAGATGGCAGATTGCTTTCTGTTAAGCTCTATCCAGTCAATAAGATTTTCACTTTCTGGCTTTATTGCGTCAGCTGGGCATTCTGGCACGCACACTCCGCAATCAATACATTCTTCTGGGTTTATAACAAGCATGTCCTCGCCCTCGTAAAAGCAGTCAACTGGGCAAACATCAACGCAGTCTGTGTATTTACATTTAATGCAATTGTCGGTAACAACATATGTCATACATGATTTTATCTATTAATTTTTTAACCAGTATCTTTTGTCTTGACCTTCAAAGTCATCAATGGCCTGAGAGTGTGCAAGAGTGCCTGCTATATCATCAAGCCCTTCAATTAGCTTTGTTTTAAAGGCATCGTCAAGCTTAAATGTAAAAGTTTTATTACCAGCTGTAATGTGCTTATTTTGTATATCGATTGAAAATTCAAGAGGCTTGTTTGTCTCTCTTGTCTTTGCAACAAGAGCATCGTGAGTATCTTTATCTACAATTGCTGGTAGTATTGCATTTTTAAAGCAATTATTGTAAAAAATATCAGCATATGATGTTGATATTACACACTCAATTCCAAAATCAGCCAGTGCCCAAGGAGCATGTTCACGAGAGGATCCACATCCAAAGTTATCACCAACAAGTAAAATTTTAGCATCTTTAAACTCAGGCTTATTAAGCACAAAGTCAGGTATCGGTAAGCCAGATTTATCGTATCTCATTTCGTGAAATAAGTTTTTGCCAAGACCAACTCTTTTTAAAGTTTTTAAAAAATCCTTAGGAATTATCATGTCGGTATCAATGTTTGTAATAAGCAAAGGAGCTACAATTGACTTAAAGTTTGTAAATTTTTTCATAACTAAAAAATAATAAT
>CAMDBF010000051.1 GCA_945889175.1 Rickettsia typhi | reverse complement strand
AGGCTCGCACGCCACCCCCCCATGCTTGCCAAAGGCAAGCTGGCGTGGCGAGCCTAAAGAAGGAAGGACAGTAGTGGATAATTTATTTACTTGCATTATAAGTATGGCTTTTTGGTAGATGTTGATTTGGGTTATGGAAGAGGTCTAATATTTAGTCTTAACATATAAAATTACATTTTCTCATTTAGGTATATTTTTAACACCAAATAATTAAGTCCCACTCCATTAGGCTCGCCGCTTCAGCCAGCTTTAGCTGGCAGGGGGGTGGCGATCTGGGCCTCGTATTGCAGAGAGCTTTGTTTGAAAGAAGAGAGGTATTATCATTTTAATTAAATATCTACTATTTTTTAGCAGTGCTTTTTTGCTAGACACTGATTACCATCTTGCACACCTTTGTGAAAAATATTTGTTAAATCTTGAAAAGATTAATATTAAATTTAAATTTACTTATAAGAAGTAATCATTCCGTGATTTAACAAATTGTTGTTTTAAAGATTTTAAAGATGACCGATAATAAAACGAAAAAAAAGACTGCAAAATCCGATGTAAAAACAGATGTAAAACCAAAAGCAAAAAGAGCACCTAGGGTCAAAAAAATTGTGCAGGAGTATGAATACTCTAACGAAAGAGATGCCCTTCCTGCAGTTTTTGTTAAGTCGGCAGTTTTGTTTCCCAATAATGTATTGCCATTATTTGTTGCAAAAAATGCCTCCATTGCATCCTTAGACTTTGCATTTATTAATGGTTTTGATGTTGCAATATTTACCCATAAAAATCAGGAAGGCAATCCAACCCTTTCAACCCTTTATAAAATTGGCGTAAGGGCGAGAGTTTTGCATATATCAAAATCAAGCGACGGAAGTGCAAGAGTTTTGCTTGAAATTAAAAACAGGCTTGAAGTGCAAAGCTTTGTGTCCTACAGGGACTCCGACTCTGTGTTTGCAATAAAGCACAAAAGACCAAATGACATAAACTTTAGTATTGCAGTTTTTAAAGACATTAAAAACCCCAAAGATGTTGTAAGTTTAAAAATACAAAGACTTCGTAAGGTAATTGTAAGTGCCGTAACGGAGATGTCAAAAATCAATCCATTTAAAATTACCGAAGAATCCCTTGGTATAATATTAAAAATTGAAAATAATGATGCCTTTTTTTATGCAATAGCTATAAGCATAGAGGCGGATACTAAGTCTAAACAAAAGCTTTTGGAATGTGCAAGTTTGGAAGATGGTTTTGAAGAGCTGTATAAGCAGCTTTGTGACGATCTTGCAGTTATGCACTACGACCAAGAGATTAACTCTAAGTTAAGAGAAAAGATTAAGAACGATCAAAAAAAATTCTATCTTAACGAGCAAAAAAGAATTATTGAAAAAGAGCTTCATGAAATTAGTCCTAAGGATGATGGAAGCGAGTATTCAAAGTACCTTGAAATTGCCGAAACAAAAAAACTACCAAAGGAAGTTGTTGATAAAATAAAGGAAGAGATTAATCGTGTTAAAAATTTAAGTTATTCTTCGGAGGCTGGCATTACAAAAGCCTATCTTGATTTTTTGACCGCCTTACCATGGGGCATTACAAGTGATGACAATCTTGACTTAGGACTGGCGCAAAATATATTAAATTTGCATCACTACGGGCTTGACAAAATTAAGGACAGAATCCTTGAATACATAGCAATTAAGCTAAAGTCAAAGAGTACAAAGGGGCAAATTTTGTGCCTTTATGGTCCACCGGGGGTTGGTAAAACATCGCTTGCTAAATCTATAGCTGAGGCAATGGGTAAAAAGTATGTTAAAATCTCTTTGGGCGGCTTAAGAGACGAGGCTGAAATTAGGGGTCACAGAAAAACCTACATAGGTGCTTTTGCTGGTAAAATATTAACCTCTTTAAAAAGACTTAACTGCGATAACCCCGTTATTTTACTTGACGAAATAGACAAAATGGGAATGAACAGCAAGGGCGACCCAGTATCTGCATTGCTTGAAGTATTAGACCCAGAGCAGAATAGTCAGTTTAGCGACCACTATCTTGAGGTGCCTTACGATGTTTCATCTGTTACATTTATTGCAACGGCAAATAGCCTTGACATACCAAGGCCATTGCTTGACAGAATGGAAATTATCAATGTAAGCGGGTACACCGAGAGTGAAAAGCTACATATCTGTAAACAATACATTGTTCAAAAAGTGTTTAACGAAAGCGGGATAGACCACGAAACCCTATCACTATCAAACGATGCAATACTTAATATTATTAGATATTACACGAGCGAATCTGGCGTGCGTGAACTTGAAAGGCAGGTAAAAAAAATTGCAGGTAAGTTTGTTAAAGATCTAGTATTTAGTCAAAAAACTTACGAACCTAAGGTTATTGATACTGAGGAGCTGCATTACTATCTTGGTATTAAAAGATTTAAATTTGGCATAGCTGAAGAAACAAGTCAAGTAGGGGTTGTTACTGGTCTTGCTTATACGCAAATGGGTGGTGATGTGCTTAAAATTGAAGCGATAAAATCCTGCATTAACGACAAGGCGGAGCTTAAAACTACAGGCAAGCTTGGCGATGTTATTAAGGAGTCTGTAATGGCGGCTTACAGCTATATACAATCTAGGGCGGGGGACTATAATATTGATCCTGAAATGTTTAAAAAGTATAGTGTGCATATTCACTTCCCCGAAGGGGCAACCCCAAAGGATGGACCGTCAGCTGGTACTGCAATTAGCCTTGCATTGTTATCGCTTTTTACAAACAAGCAGGTGCGTAAAGATATAGGTCTTACCGGCGAAATTACCCTTACAGGCAAAGTTTTACCAATAGGTGGACTGAAGGAAAAACTTAACGCCGCCCTAAGAGCAGGGCTTACAACGGTTTTTATACCAAAGGATAATGTTAAAGACTTGGAGGAAATTCCTATGGATGTAAAGGATAACCTTATCATTATACCAGTTGACAGCATTGACGCAATAACAAAAATAGCTTTTGTATAAAATATTTATCTTTTATTATGCAGGATTTTGCTGAGCTTAAGATTTTAATTGACGAGGTTAAAACAAAAACGGATGCCTATATTGAGGGCTTTTTTAGTAAGCTTAAACCAATATCACACGAGCTGCACAAGGCAATGGCTTATTCTGTTGTTGGTAGGGGTAAAAGATTAAGGCCAGTTTTAGTTTTTTTAACCGCAAAGCCCTTTGGATTAAACGAGCAAACATGCCTAGCCCTAAGCCTTTGTATTGAAATGGCACATGCTTATTCTTTAATTCACGATGATTTGCCATGTCTTGATAACGACACCGAACGCAGAGGTAAGCCTTGCTCGCACATAGTTTTTGGCGAAGCCTTGGCATTACTTAGTGGCAATTCTCTCTTAACCTTGTGTATGGAGGTTTTATCGGGTGTTGAGCTTAACCTTGACGATGCAAAAAAATTAAAATTAATTAATACTTTTTGCAAGGCTTTTGGTTACAACGGCGTTATGGGCGGGCAGGTGCTTGATGTTGCAATTGCAAAAGGCAACAAAGATAGCTTAACTCTTGAAGAGATATACAAGATGCAAAAGCTTAAAACAGGTGAGTTCTTTGCTTTTTGCACATCGATAGGTGCCTTACTTTGTGGTACAAAAAAAGAATACGAAGCCTACAAGGCTTACGGACATGCTCTTGGTAAGATATATCAAATTGTTGATGATGTGATTGACGATGGGCAGGATTCTGCAAATTCAGTATTAAACTTTTTTGCGACAAAGCAAGAAGCTATAAATAGTGCAAAAGCAATAGCTGATGATTACTACAAGATAAGCACTGACAAAAATTTACAAGACTTTTTATATTACATTATTAATCTTATTTAGCAATTTTTCACAAGATTTTTAACAGTGTAATCGATTTTTTATTGCCAAACAGATGCTTTGCCTGTGGCGAGATGATTACCTCCCCTTACTCCCTTTGCCACAACTGCTGGAATGATACTACTAAATGTGGTGAGCTTAGTTGCATTAAATGTAGCCTGCCTATTGTTGGACTTGTTAGTGAGAATTTGTATTTTGATAAAAAAATACAAAAAATGGTTTTAAAATGCGACTTTTGCCATGCCTCATCTTACAATTTTGATGCCCTGTTTTCCTCCTGTCTTTACAGCCAAACAACTGCAAAGCTTGCAGCTGGCTTAAAGTTTGGTGGCAGGGTTGAAAATGCTAAGTTTTTTGCAAACCAAATAATGCAAAGGCTTCAATCCCAAAATACCTTTAACTTTGATGTTATAACCTGCGTACCCCTTTCTAAAAAAGGTTTATTCAACAGAAGGTACAATCAATCTGCCCTAATTGCATTATATTTACACAAGGCTTTATCGACTTTTAGCGATGGAGGAATTGTTTTTGTTCCAGATCTTCTATGTAAAATAAAGCACACAAAACCCCAAACAAAGCTTAACAAACAACAAAGAATTGAAAATCTCAAGGATTGTTTTTCACTTAATCAAAAAGCTCTTTCAAATCTAGCAAAGCAAAATATAGACATTACACACAAAACGATTTTACTTGTTGACGATGTTGCAACTACGCTTTCAACACTAAACGAAGTATCACAAACGCTTTCTACATCAGGCATTGAACCAAAGTTCATCATAGCTGCAACATTTACAAGAGTTGACATTGTGTAAAGCATATTTCAATATTTTATTAGACCTCTTCCCTAACCCCTCCCCTCTAGGATGCCACTCTGTAACTCCTCCCCTCTTAGGGGAGGTTGGGTGGGGTTGTGATAGAGACTAAGAAATATATTTTATATCCCGATTAATCCCCATTAGGCTCGCCACGCCAGCCAGC
>CAMDBF010000050.1 GCA_945889175.1 Rickettsia typhi | reverse complement strand
ACAACCACCCCGGGGCAATCTATCATACCACTAGACTGAATGTGGTTTGTAAGTTCACTTAAACGAAGGTAAGTTAAGGTGTCGTTTGATTGTTCTGTTTCGTTAAGATTAGATGCAATTCCAGAGGTATTATTTTGATTTACCTGAAGAGATGGATTAGATTGATTTGCAATATTTGAGGAGTCTATACTTGCTTTTTCTTCTGCAGTTAAACCCTGTATTGTTTTACGACTTGGATCAAAGTGAACAAAAGAAACAGATTGTAAATAAGCATTAGCTTTTTTATCTAATAAAGAAGCATCTTTTGTTAAACTACCCATAGACATACCAAAACCTAGTCCTAGTGTTTTAGACTCAGGGCAGTTTTGATAATCGTTAAAGAAAAAGCTTTTATAATCTTGCTTAAAAACAGGATTTGAACTCGTACCGCTTGTAGGCTGTGTTAAATAAAAGTTTTGAGGAATTGGATTAAAAGCTTTTTCTTTAGCATTGTATCCACATATCTTATCCTTGCCATGACTTACAACAACAAATATTACATCACTTGCAACAAGGTTTGCCTTGTTACAAGAAATACTTGAGTAACTTGAGTCAAAATTATTATAATCTTTTAAATTTTGATGGTTAAGATCCTGATCACATTCAAAGCTATTCTTTTGCTCTACTACCCTTAAAAATCCATCAATATCATCATTAAAACTAGCCGTAGAAGATGCAGCACTTGACATAAGCTTTGCATTGGGATAGGCAGTTAAATCAGGAGCCTCACCTAATAAGCCTGTGTCAGGTACTAACAAGCCTCTTGTTTTGCCAGATGCAGGATTAAAAGGATTAAATGCAGATCCCGAAACTCCACTTGGGGTATATAGATTTACAACATTACCTCCAGAAACACCACCAGTCCCAATACCACCACTACCACTTGCTCCAGTACTAAGTATTTTATTTGCAATATTTACATCCCTAAAATATCTTATGCCACCAATTGTAAAACTTTTAATGACATAGTATGTAAAGTAATTATCAAATCCATCAATAACATCTTCCATTTCTAAACCAAGAGTTTTTGCAGGAACTTTTCCATATAAAACTTCTATGCTATTTGAAGTTGTAGAATTTACATCAACATCAACAGGAGTTGGTATAAGCATTGATGTAGGTAGTCCAGCAGCATTAAGACTTGATGAATCAGAGTATCCAAGTCCATTTAAACTTACAATATAGGATCTAGAGCCAGAGCAATCCTCAGAAAGATCAGAGCTAAAACTACCATCACCTCCACTGAACTTAGAAGGACATGGCATTCTATTATTATTTTTAAAATAGTTTGTTAATGCAGTTTTGATGTTTTGAGAGTTGTGGAGAGTTTTGTCTGATTTGTATTCTTTGATGGCTCTTGCTCCTAGTACAAATCCACTACCGAGCATTAAACCAGTAACTATTAAAACGATTGCGAAATCTTGTATTGAAAAAGCTCCGCTAAGGTGTCTAGTCTTAGCGGGGCCTCGTTGCTTAATCACCTCCTTTAACATACATTCAAAACAATTTCTATGTTAATGTTAAAAATAACAAACACTATTATACAACCATTTATGTATATTTGCAACCATAAGTTGTATTTTTCTTATTTTGGTTGTATATTTTTTTTACTAAAGAGGATGTCAAGCTATATTCTGCAGTATTTAATCGAGATGAAAGATTTTTTGTAATTTTACATTATTTTTTGTAAAATAATGTAAAAGGGTTTCGTTTGTCCGTTTATTCGCAGATTTCAAGTGCACTAAAAAAGAAAGATATTTCGTTTTTAGCATTTTCAATAGAATCAGAACCATGAACTGAATTTTCTCCTATTGATAGAGCAAAGTCTTTTCTTATAGTTCCTGAGTTTGCATCCTTTGGATTTGTAGCTCCCATAACTTCACGATTTTTTAGAACAGCATCTTCACCTTTTAACACCTGAACAACAACAGGACCAGATGTCATTGTGTCAACAAGCTCACCATAAAATGGTCTCTCCTTGTGAACTTCGTAAAAAGAACCAGCCTGCTCCTTTGTTAATCTAATTCTTTTTTGAGCAACTATGGTAAGACCAGCTGCTTCAAGATAGGAGTTAATTTTACCTGTTATACTACGCTTTGTAGCATCTGGTTTAATTATTGAAAGTGTATACTGAAGAGCCATAAAAGCAAGATGATAAATATAATTTAATAAAACAAATCTTTATAATTTCATTAAAAGAGATTACAAAGCTTTATTTTATGGCTCGCCACTAAAAAGCAGCGAACTATAATTATTACTATGGCTTTATTTTTAGATAAAGATAATAATAAGAGCTATTACAAGAGAGAAGATTGCAACTGTTTCAGCTAATACACCACCAACATATGCATGCTTAACCATTTTTTCTTCAGCAGATGGGTTTCTAGCAATACCGTTAAGTAATGCAGAAAATACAGCACCAATACCAAGTGCAGCACCAAGCATACCAATAGACATAAGACCAACACCTATGTATTGTAAGGAAATACCTTCCATATCAATAAACAAAAAATAAAATATAAAACAAAAAATATAAAAACAATGTTACCCAAGTAATTATTTACTAAGCAACTGATACTCTAAGTCCAAAGCCCATTGTGGTAGACAAAGTAGCTTTTAAAATAAAGCTCTTTGATCCAGCTGGCTTAAGACTTTTAAGGTAAGATATATAAGCTTTAAAATTTTCAACAATTTTATCGTTGTTAAAAGAAACTCTTGCAATAGAGGTTGCAACTGTTCCATTTTTACTTGCTTTAACCGAGACCTGACCACCAAGTACATTTTTCACCATAGATTCCAAGTCCGAAGATACAGTTCCAGCTTTAACACTTGGAAGTAATCCTTTTGGACCTAAAATTTTAGCAAGTTTTTTTGATACATTAGGAAAGGCAGCCTGAGAAGCTATACATTTATCAAAACTAGTAAATCCAGCTATTACCTCTTGAATCAAATCATCGTAACCAACTTTCTCAATACCAAGAGCCTTGACTTTTGATATCTCCTCTTCGGTTACAAAGGCTATGACTTTGTATTTTTTACCATTACCATTTGGTAAAACGAGCGAAGAATTTACAGACTTACCTGGATCAAGATGAATATGAACATTAACATCAATAGACCAATCTACATTGATTTTTGATTTAATCTTAGATTCATCGTTATACTTTTTAATCAAAGCAATCGCATCCTCAACAGGCAGGATAGCGTTTGGCTTTGTATTAAGAGATAAAAAGTTTTTTACCTCTTTAGATCTTTTACTAGCAAAGGGCATAAAAGAATATTTTAATAATTATATACAAAACAAACTACAAAGACATGAAATAAAATTAACCCTTGACCTCGATTCCCATAGATCTAATAGATCCAAGAACCATTTGGCAAGCTGCCTCAACTGTTGTGCAGTTAAGATCTGGCATTTTAATTTGTGCAATTTTTGCGACCTGCTCCATAGTTATAGTAGCCACAACTTCTGTACCAGGCTTTTTAGCTCCAGATTTAATTCCAAGAATATCTTTAACTAAATCAGGAACCGGTGGTGTTTTGATTATGAAGTCAAAACTTTTATCTTTAAAAACAGATATAACAACTGGTACTCTCATACCTTCTTTAACACCCATTGCCTTTGTTTTGTCGTTAAAGGCTTTACAAAAATTCATAATATTAAGCCCATGCTGACCTAAGGCAGGACCTATAGGAGGTGCTGGATTAGCTTTACCCGCTGGAATGATAAGCTTAATATACTTTTCAGCTTTTTTTTTGGAAGCTTGCATATATCAAAAAATATAATTTAAATTAAAAAAACTAAATAAAATTCATACAAAAAAGAAAGGTACAATTGGAATTTAACCTATTGTACTTTTTCAACTTCTGAAGTTTGAAGCTTAACTTCAGTTTCCGTATTAAATACTGGCACCGAAAGCACTAAGCTTGCACCATTGTCAACCACTGCGATAATTGTACCCTTAAACCCAGCAAAAGAACCGTTGTTAATTTTAACACTTTCACCAATCGCAAAAGAAACAGTTTGATTCATTTGATGTTGCTTTTCAACACTATCAAACATTTTTTGCATCTCCTCTTGACTAAGTGGTTTTGGTTTTTTTGAAGAACCTATAAAATCAATTACCTTAGGAAGGTCTCGCACAAGGTTCCATGTGTTTTCGTTCATCTGCATTTTTACAGCAAGATACCCTGGAAACAGATTTTTAAATTTCTCAACAACCTTTTCTTCCCCTTTGGCGTCCCTTGTGGTTTTTACTAATTTTACCTTTGGGATAAAAAATTCCTTGTAAGCTTTATCTAAATTTCTTGTTTTAGCAAGAGATTTTATCTGCTTAATTACTGCGTCCTCAGAAGAGGCGAATACCCTAAGTAAGTACCATTGGTATTTAGCCGAAGGGTCATTTTTTTTATCTTGAACCTTTATATCCTGCGTCGTCACGGTGTTGGCAATTATAAATAAACAAAAACTCAAACAGAGCAAAAACTAAGCTATTGCTATCGATTAAAGCAAATTACATAACAATCTTGAACCATTTTTAAAACATAAACAATTCTTTGTCAAGAAAAACATAAAACAACTTTTCTTAATACTTGACTTCTTTTTCTATTATTTTAAAATAGACAAGTTATCACATGATATCTTTTATTGCTACCTATTAATTAAGTGGCTTGTTGTTTAATTTTCAAATACATTTTATAATAATTGTTTAAAGAGGTTGTAATGTTACACCGTCTTAAATTTAAGAACTTTTTAACTTACAGAGTAAAGGCTGCAAGCTATCTTGAAATCGCTATCTTTATTACAATAGTAGCCTTTGTAACTAGTTCGATAGTAGCCATTGCCGTAGGCTCGGTTAAGCGCTACAAAACAGACAAAACTCTCCACAACTCTCAAAACATCAAAACTGCATTAACAAACTATTTTAAAAATAATAATAGAATGCCATGTCCTGCTAGGTTTAATGGAAGTGATGGTAGTTTTAGCTCTGATCTTTCTGAGGATTGCTCTGGGGCTAGATCCTATATTGTAAGTTTAAATGGACTTGGATATTCTGACTCATCAAGTCTTAATGCTGCTGGATTACCTACATCAATGCTTATACCAACTCCTGTTGATGTTGATGTAAAT
>CAMDBF010000049.1 GCA_945889175.1 Rickettsia typhi | reverse complement strand
CTGGGTCTTGGGTTTGAGTTGTTTTTAAAGGTTTTTTATTATTTGAGTCTTTAGTTTGAGTTGTTTTATCCAGCACCCCATCTAAAGCATCATCAGGGTCTGGGTCTTGGTCTTGGGTTTGAGTTGTTTTTAAAGGTTTTTTATTATTTTTATAGTTTTTATGATTATCGCTTAGCATAATAAATACAATTACAATTACAATTTACTTAATGAGTATATTATGATACTCTTTGGAGTCAAGTGAAGCAGAAAATTACTTAGGCAGCTTTGTAACCAAATGATATTTAAAAAAAAATATAAAAAACTTTACAAAATAAAAGATTAGTTTATAATTTGTTTTGTAAAAATTTATTCTCTGCATTTGCTACTTTTGCAATGTGCTTGGAGCGTCTTTCGTGTAATTAATTAAAATATACTATGGCTAGAAGGTGTGACCTAATGGGCACTGGCAGACAAATTGGTAACAATGTTTCCAAATCTAACAGAAAAACAAAAAGAACTTTTCTGCCAGGTTTGATAACAAAAACCTTTGCAAGTGAAGAACTTAGAAAGGATCTAAAACTTTCTATTACAAAAAGAACATACAGAACTATCGTTAAACACGGTACAATAGATGATTTTTTAGTTAATGTTAAGTCGACAAATTTAACTGTTGAAGCAATTGTTCTTAAAAAACAAATAATTAGACAAAAAATTGCCAAAGGCACTTTTGTGATAAAAAAGCGTGCTGTAGAAGCTACTCAGCAAGCTTAATTGTTAAAAATATTTTTATATAAATCATATGGCTAAGGCTGGAATACATCCTGAAATTAAGGATATAATTATTAAATTTGCTAACGGTGCTGTATTGCATACAAAGTCTACACTTTCAACAGGTCATGTTGATGTTGAGATAGAGTATCCAATTAAACATAGAGCTTGGGGAACTGTTGACACCACTGTTAAAAAAACATCTAAATTTAATTTTGACTTCTCAGCTATGTCTTTAGTTGAAGCTTCAAATAATCCTCAAACACATATTGTCGAAAAGGCAGCTTCGGCACCAGCAGCAAAGAAATCAAAAAAATAATGTCCTTTGCTATTGTTTTTATATTTGGCTTAGTCTTTGGCGGTATCGCCACCGCTATTACATACAGATTTATCATAGACGATAAATATTTTCAAAAATACTTCGAGTGTCCAATTTGTTATCACAAATTGCAAGCTAGCCATCTCATTCCAGTTTTTAGCTACTTTGTAGTATTACAAAGACATTGCCTTTTTTGTACCAATAAAATTAGCATTGTCTACCCCTTGGTTGAGATTGTTTGTGGCATCCTTTTTGTCTTAACATATTTATTTTTTAGAGACAACATTTATCAATTTGCCTTTATAGCATTTGTAGTCTACGCTCTTCTTATAACAAGCATTATTGACATGGAAACATATTCTGTACCAAACATTATTCTACTAATATTGTTTCTTTTAGGTATTTTATACTGTGCATTTATTAACAAAAGTGGATTACTTGCTATTGCATCTGGGGTTTCAATGTTTTTTGTTATTTTGGCTGCTGGCAAGATTGTTTCGGTAATTTTAAAAAAAGATTCTATTGGTTTTGGCGATGTAATTCTTTTGCCAGTATTGACATTATTTTTGGAAGTAAAAATGATACCCTATTTTATTACTGCCGCAGGATTAATAGGTATAATCTTTGGAGCAATGTGGAAGAGGCTCACTGATAGCGAGCAGTTTCCTTTTATTCCGCCAATATCAATTGCATTTATATCGTTTTGTTTTTACTCGCAAATTAATTCCTAAATCATATCATGCGTTACATTTGCCTTGATACCGAAACTACAGGACTAAGACACGAGGAGGGTCACAGAGTTATTGAGCTTGGATGCGTTGAGATTATTGGTTTTTCAAAAACTGGTAAAACTCTTCACCACTTAATAAATCCTGAAAGAAACATTGATTCAGGTTCTTTTGCGATTCACGGAATATCAAATCAAGCAGTTGTTGGCAAGCCAAAATTTGCAGAAATTACAAAAGAATTTTTAGATTTTATACAGGATGCAACACTAGTGATTCACAACGCAGCATTTGACATGGGGTTTTTAAACAAGGAGCTGTCGCTTGCTGGATTAAAACCGCTTGAAAACCAAGTAATAGACACCCTAAGGCTGGCAAAAGCAAAGTTCCCCGGTTCGCCGGCTTCGCTTGATGCTCTGTGTAAGCGTTTTAAAATTGACCTAAGCGACAGAACAAAACATGGTGCTCTTATAGACTCGATTCTTTTAGCCGATGTATTTTTAGAATTAATTGGCGGTAATCAAGATTCTTTTTTTACTGGGGGCAAGTCAAGCAATCAAGTTGTCGAAAACCAAAATAACACACCTTCTACTAGTAAAACAACGGGCTATAACTCCCTTGTCAAAATCATCAAACCATCGGATGCTGAGGATGCCTTGCATTTACACAAAATGCCACACTAAAACTAACCTCTTTCATAATCCCTACGGCATAGTAAATAAGTCATATCTTATATAAAATAGACCTCTTTTGATTCTCTTGATTTTAAAAAATATATAATAAATACCCCTCCCCTTTTAGGGGAGCTTGGGTGGGGTTTTAACAGAGCTTAAAAAATACACTTCAAACATCCCCAAGCACACACCCGCTTGCCCCATTTGATTAAAAAGTGCCAGCTGGGGGCGAGGCCTGTGTGTTAAGTTTAGTAAGTAGCTTTATGTTTTTGCGTGACTTTGGAAGTTAATATTTAAAGTTAATAGAATCCCAAAGAGGTCTAATCAATTTACTTAACATCATCAATTAAATTAGCTGCTACCAATCCCCAATTAGCCATATCCACTTGTAAGCTTTGCTTGCATTGGGGGGAGGAGCCTAGCTTATATTGCAGTTGCTTTACTGCAAACAGCCACTCTTAGATTGCAATGAAAAATTAGTTGACATAAGTCCAAAATTAAACTATAATATATCCAATTATAAATTTAGATTAATTTTTTATAAAAGACAATATGAATCAAAGTGATAAAAATTCTACAGACCAAAATGATAAATATAATTCTTGGAAAACATTTGGCTATGCATCTGGAGCCACTCTGGCAGGTTCATTAGCTATACTCACAAGTGTTTATGCTGCATATTATAACAATACAATTTACAAACTTAGCATAGATACGGAAGGGCGTTTATCTTCTGTAAAATCAGGATTTAATGTCGAGACTAAAGATTTAAATGATAAAATAGCAGAGATTGAAGTAAAAAACAACGGATTTAAAGCCTTTTACGACTTTCAGGAGAAATTTCCTAAAGTTGTAAAAGACATTGAAGATCGCTATGGTAGCACTGGTCTAAACAAGCGTTTTGCTTTTATAACCGAAGATCCAAAAGGGGTCGAATTTTACACCCTGTCAGAAGTTCAGGCATTTGTTGAGAAGGGTGATGTTAAAATGCTTGGTAGAATTTTAAAAGCTAATGGAACACCTCCTTATACAACGACAGATTCAAATTTTATTGAAGGCTTTAAAAATCAAATCGCTCTAAGCGACAGCGAAGTGCTCACTCTAGGTCAAAATGCCTGTGGAATGTCTAAAATAAACAGTTTAGCCCGGAAATATGTAGAGAAATATGTAGAAGAAAATCAAATATTTGCCTTTAAAGACAAAAAAACTGGCATTTTATTCTTTAAAAAATCTAACGATGTGAAAGATATAGAAGATATAGAAGGTATTTTAGGGGAAGATCTGACAATTGCGTCAGGGACGAAGATAAACGATGCAGTATCATGGCAAGAAAAATTTGCTAATAAAAGCGATTTTGTCAAGAATCTTCAGCAAAAGTATGCTGAAGTATTAGATCTTACTAAACAAAGAATCGTACCAAGCTTAACAGATCCTGCATCACCAAAATTAGCCCCATATGACATCCTTACATCGAATATCCCAACTGATATTACCCTAGTGAATTATAAAAAGTATTTAAATACAATCTTTAATAGTCAAACACCCCTTATACCAATTAAAACCCCAGAATCTTTTAAAAATCTGTGTAACTTACTAAGACTTAAAAACGCTACACACAGTCTATGTAAAATAGATGAAGCTGGTACAACTGCCACCTTTTCATCTTCTGATGGTAAAACAACTTTTGGTGTTATAAAATGGGACCCTGCTACTAGTAAGGTATCTGGCTTAGACACTGTTGAGATTTCAAATAATAGTACATACGTGCCGAGTAACATTACTGATGGCAAGCTAGGTGGTTTTAATCCATACTCAAGACCCTTTACCTTGACTAAGGATTATGTTGCTTATACAACAATTCCTGTTGCACCCGCTACTAAAGCAGTAGAGGTAAAATTAAGTGACTTCATGGACGCAAAAGTATTTCCTCTTGGCGATATTAAGTCATCGGACGATTACAGTAAACAGGTTGCAACACTTTTTGGCGGACCAAAACCTACGATCCCGATTGATAGTAAGGAGAAATTAACAGCCTTTGCAAAATTTCTAGGTGATAAAAGTGGCTCAGAGCATGAATTAATTGACGATTCAGGTAAGGTATCTGGCATATCATTTACAGACATCAAGGGTACGGTAATTGGCAAGTTAACAGTCACAGAAGTTACAATCGGCGGTAAAATAAATTATCAAATTGATGGTCTTAATGCTGAATATAAGCCAGCATCATCTACAACCAAAGAGGTTAATGGTTTACAGCTTAAGCAGTGGCAGAATACTCCCGATGCACAAGGATACATTTTAAAAAATTCAAAAACTTTATCTTTTGAAAGTGGTTACGAGTTACAAAAAGTAAATCCAGCTGAAATAAGTATAGATAAGACTTATACATTTCAGATATGGTTTTGTATAGGTGCAGCCGTTGCATTAATGGGTTTATTTGGTCTTTTGTGCAGAGCTGCATATGTAAGAAGCAAAAAAAACGAAGATCTAGATTTGTTAAACGAAAACATTAATGATGCACAATTCACAGCAGCTTTAGAACAACGAAAAAAAGATTTGGATAAGGTGAAGCAGACTTTAGAAAATTTGAATCAGGAGAGTGAACAACAACAAATAACAAAAATATGTATAGATATCAAAAAAGCAAATAAAGAAAAAAAGAAATTGGAGCAAGAAATTAATGAGATAAAGCAATTATCTTACTTATCTTTTTTTGATTCAACACAAGATAGTAAAGATCGTATAGTAAAACTGCTAGATGGTAAGCCACTCATTGAGATAACTCCAGAAGTAATAAACGCAAAATTAGCAGAAAAACAGCAACAATTAACTAACAAGCAGAAAGTATTGGGTGAAAACATTGACAGATTGAAAAAGATGGATTTCATTAAAAATATTTTGGACAACAATTTTGCAGCTGATTTGGGTACTGATGACAAAGGATTAAGAGAGTTTAGAAATGCTTTGGATCTAGCAATTGTGCAACAAAGTGCACAAGGCATAAAAGAAGCAGTCGATAATATCAATATGGCAAAAAATGGTATAGAAAGACAATTAATAGATATCGCAAAACAACAAACACAACTTAAACATCCAGACACATTATTGGCTTTAGATACGTTTTTCGAGGTTCGTAGTAAGTTTCAAACAAAAGAGCTTATGGAGCAAGAACACAAGAAGAGCTTGCACCTTCGTGACATGATGGATCGAAATGGTGTTAATAATATTACAAAACTAAGTGAAGTAAAAGATATAATAAACAAAAAAAGTTTTCTTACAAAATGATATATAAAATTATTGCCTGATCTTTATTTTTGATTTTTAGAAAGTTTATTTCATGTATTAGACCTCTTCCACAACCCCAGCTACACAATAATCTTGACTAAATTTATTTCAAACAAACCTCTCTGCAATATAAGGCTCGCACGCCACCCCCCCATGCCAGCTAAAGCTGGCTGGCGTGGCGAGCCTAATGGGGATTAATCGGG
>CAMDBF010000048.1 GCA_945889175.1 Rickettsia typhi | reverse complement strand
ATGATAATACTTTCTTTTTGGAAAGCAAAAATATCTGCAATAAGGGTACTTTTGGCAAGGCTCCCATGCCACAGCCCATGCCAGCTAAAGCTGCCAGACTAAGATTGGGTAAGCAGCAGACAATTTACTTAATGTGTTAAAGTATGGCTTTTTAGTAGATGTTGATGGGTTATGTAGGAGGTATGTTAAACCCTGTAGCTTAAGGCTTCAAGAAAATGATGTTTTTCAATGTTTTCGCTCTCCGACATGTCTGCAATTGTTCTTGCAACCTTAAGTATTTTATGATGCTCCCTCATTGAAAACCCATACTTTGCGGAAGCCTTGATAAAAATCTCTCTTGTTTGGTTGTCGATTTTGCAAAATGTTTCAAACATTTGCCCTGATATATCTTTGTTAAGCTTTATGCTTGATATATCTTTGTATCGATTTTTTTGTATCTCTCTTGTTTTTCTTACTCTTTTTATTATCTCCGAGGATTTTTCTCTTATCTTATTATCCTCTTCAAAAAGTTCGACACCGGGGCTTTGTATGGCAACTTGTAAGTCTATCCGTTCCATTATAGGTCCTGATATTTTATTCATATATACATCGCCGCAGATTGGCACTTTGGTGCAGGCCCTAGAGGCATCCCAGAGGTATCCGCACTTGCAAGGATTCATTGCTGCAACGAGTTGGAATTTTGCTGGATAGCTCACATGCATTTCGGCTCTTGCAACTTCTATGGTGCCAGTTTCCAGTGGCTGTCTTAAGGAGTCTAAAACCGATAAAGGAAACTCTGCAAACTCATCTAAAAATAAAATTCCATTATGTGCAAGGCTTATTTCACCAGGTTTACTTACCCTTCCACCGCCAACTATTGCTGGTATCGAAGAGGAGTGATGGGGGCTTCTAAAGGGTCTTTTATTTGTAAATTTTGTATCTTGCAACTCTCCTGCAACTGATCTTATCATCAATACTTCCAATATCTCTTCAAAATCAAGCTCTGGTAAAATTCCCGCCATTGCCCTTGCAAGCATTGATTTGCCAGTACCAGGGGAGCCTATCATTATAATATTATGCCCTCCGCTTGCCGCAATTTCCGCCGCTCTTTTTGCAACTTCCTGCCCCCTTATGTTACTCATACAATTTATATTTGATTCTTTTTCCTGAGCGACATATAAAGAAGGGTCTAGTATTGGCTGCTCAATGTTATGTTTTTTTGTTAAAAAGTTAATTAATGTTAAAAGGCTATCGACAGGATAAATCTTAACATCTCCAATTAAAAAAGAAGCCTCGTCAACACAGCTCTTAGGACATATTATGCTAAGACCATGTTCTTTTGCCGATATTGCTGCCGGCAAAACACCTGGTACATAATTAATTTTGGCATCAAGAGTTAGCTCGCCAAGTGATAGCATTTTTTCCACAACATCAGGATCGACGGTGCCCATTCCTGCTAGTAATGCTATAGTAATTGGTAAGTCGTAGTGGCTACCATCCTTGGCTATGTTTGCAGGCGAGAGGTTGACTGTAATTTTTTTTGGCGGCAAAGACAATCCTAAGGATGATATTGCTGAGCGTATTCTGTCTCGTGACTCATTAACACTCTTACCAGGTAGGCCAACGATTGAAAGCGATGGCTGACCAGCGGCAAAAGATACTTGAACCTCAACTAACTTTGTTGAGACTCCAATAAAAGAGACGGTTTTTGTCTTTGCAAAAGAACCTCCATTTTTAGACATTATTTTATATTTCAGTAATAATTATATATTAAAAGAGTTTTTTATAAACATTTTAGAATATTTATAAAAAATACATTATCAAATTACAACAAAATAATTTTTTATAAAAAACCTAATCTTGAATGTGAAAATATTGCAAACAAAAAAAAACAATTTAATATTTATATCGATATTAGTTTTATAATATAAAATGCCTCATATAAACTTTGTTACTGCCTTGATCGTAATGGGTATAGTGCTCATTATTCCATTTATATTTACTTCTTTTGGTGAATTTCCTATGCTAAATGTTTTTTTTATTGTCACAGTTTTTGTAAGTATTTTTTGGTTTTTGTTAAGCTCTTGTTCCAAAAAGCCAAATATTAACGAAGATGATTACAAGGCAAAAGCTATCGAACTGTACGACAAAGGTTTGAACGATGTCTATCACGGCTCATGTTCTACTGCCTTTGATAATTTTGAGAAAGCAAGCGAGATATACCCTTATTCCGACATTGCAAAGCGATCTTTAGTTATGGAAATTTATTGCAACTATAACCTTAAAAACTACGAACAAGCGGTATCTTTAAGTGAGATTTACTATAAATTTTATCCTTACGAAACAGACATTGGATATGTTATGTTTATAAGAGCAATGTCTTTAAAAAATACTATTTTTAGCACCAAAAGAGATACTTCAGTTTTGCACTTAACAAGGGATAATATAGTTTATCATTTACAAAATTTTAAAAACAGTAAATATGTAAATTTACTACAACAAGATTTGTTAAAAATTGAACAAATGATATACACCTCGGAGATTGATGTTGCAAATTATTATCTTAATACAAATAATATTATTGCTGCAGCTAAAAGACTTGCTTTTGTTGAGAGTAACTTTGCTAAATATTCTTTTTATAATCAAACTAAGGTTTTAGAGATGAAAAATGCTATTCACAAAAAATTAATCTAATTTTATGAGCTTTATTGAAGATTTTAAAATTAAGTTAAATCAATTATCTCAAAGTTTGGCCCTGCTTAAGGGCTTACTTTGACTTTGAAGATATAAGGAAACAATTATTAGATATTGAAAAACAAATAAACGAACCATCATTTTGGCTTAGCGAAAATAAGACTGATGTTCTAAAGAAAAAATCTAGGCTTGAAAAAACTTTAAACCAATATCAGGAGCCATATGAAATGCTTGATTACTTGAACGAAATTGCAATATTAAATGACGATGATTTTGCAAAGCAAAGTATGCAAGATCTGCTAAAACTCGAAGATCTAAGTATTAAGCTCGAAGATAAAGCTTTATTTAAAGACAGGGAAGATAAATTTAACTGCTATCTTGAAATTAATGCTGGCACTGGTGGCACTGATAGTCAAGATTTAGCTGAGATGCTTGAAAGGATGTACTTAAGATACGCTTCACAAGCTGGCTTTGATGTTGATATTATTTATAGGCTTAGCGGCGAAGAGGCTGGTATTAAACAAAGTTTGATTGAAATATCTGGCGATAACGCATATGGCCTTTTGAAAAACGAAACTGGTATTCATAGGTTTGTTAGAATTTCGCCTTTTAACGCAAATGCAAAAAGGCAAACAAGCTTTGTAAGTGTATTGACAAGTCCGGTTGTGGACGATACAATTAAAATTGACATTAAGGACTCGGATTTAAAAATAGATACCTACCGAAGCAGCGGTGCTGGTGGGCAACATGTTAATAAAACTGAATCAGCCATAAGAATTACGCATTTGCCAAGTGGTATTGTTGTTACTTGTCAGGACGATAGATCTCAGCATAGAAACAAAGATATAGCCTTTAAAATATTATATTCAAAGCTTTACAAAAGAGAGCAGGAAATTAAAAAAGCCTTGGAGAACAATATTCAAAAAAGTGATATTTCTTGGGGGCATCAAGTACGAAACTATGTTTTTGCACCTTATAAGCTTGTTAAAGACTTACGAAGTGGTTTTGAAACTTCTCAGGTAGATAAAATCATGGATGGTGAGCTTTATGAGCTTCTAATGTCACTTCTTAAGACAAATTGTAAAAATACAGAAAAATAATTTATAAAAAAAATTTATAGATTGTTGACAAATATAAAATAAGTTTTTACATTATCTTTACACTGTACGATTTGTCTCTTATGGCATTGTCGTGTATGATGTATTCGTGTGTTAATAAATATTGTTGCATTGGTTATGTACGCTAGATTCGCAGTTTTGCATTACTAGCAACTAGACCATTTTTAATAAAGCTCTAGTTGCACTTTGTGTTTCTATTAAAATAGCTTTATTACAATTTTATTAATGTCCGACAAACAAGATAAATTTTTAGCGGTTCTTTCATCTAGAGCCTTCGATTACGCAGCCTTAGTTTTGTTTGGCAAGGTTAGGCGTCATGCTCTTGAGGCTTTAGTTTTCGCACTTTCCAAGACTCATCCAAAAACAAAGAGAAACTCTCTTCTTAATGACATAGAAAAAAAAGTCAACAATACCAAAATTTACAACTTTAATGCTAAAAAATATTTGATTGCATTTTTAGCAAAGCAAGACTTAAAGCACATCTTTGGTACTATATCTGCTGAAAAAATCTTTAAAAGTAAAATGGCGGAAGGCAGTCTTGGGGGTCTTGTTAAGGTTTTGCTAATTCATTTACTTTCTTTAAATGAATGGACGGATGATGAGGCAAAAAATCATGATAATTATTTTGATGATGAATTGTTATTTGATGATTGCAATGATTTATTTGATTGGCTTGATATTATTATTGAAAATGAAGAATTAAAAGCTAATGAAAATGATTATGATTTAGCCGATACCGAGGACTTAGAAGATTTGGAAGAATTTAAAGATCCATTCGCTGCAGAGCAGTTAGAGGACGATATGTATAAATATAATCTTGATGGTGAAGACTTTGATTTAGATGATTTTTATGAATTTGCCTTTGACGAAGTTTCAATGGATGAAGCAGGTTCATTTGAGTTTGATGAAGATGGCATTGAGACCGAATCTGATAGCGAGCTAGGTGACATTAAAGACTCTCAAGATGTTCTAGAAAGTAATGAAGGTGAGATAACTTACCAAATACCAGAGGAAGAGGATGTTCGCACCAAGGAAGCCGCGAATGAAGAGCTCGAGCTAGATGATGCTTTTGGTGAAAACGAAGAATCGATGGCTCAAGAAATAAGTCAAGAAGAGCAGGGGGAAAGTGTGTTTGAAGAGATGCTTAGGCATCTTTTTGAAGGAGCGGAAGAGTCTTCAAAAATATCCACTGTAGAACAAGAGTCTGCAGTTGGTAGAAATAATGTTGAAAAGTTTGCTAGGCAGAAAGAATCTTTAAACGGAAGGGGTATTTAAAGATACATAAAATGAAAATATAAAAAATATTGCAATTAAGTTTATAAACTTATATATTTTTTATGCGTTATATAGAGTTTTATTTTATCTTTAAGTGCCTTTTTTTATTGCCATCATGCCATTTTGCGGTTGATGTAAAGGTTGCAATTAAAAAAGGTAGCACAGATAAAATATTAATTCTTAAGCACAAAAAATGGTCTGGTCGTAAAAATTTAAAACACTCGCTAGAGCGATATAGTTTAGTAAACAATGGCAGTAAGAAGTTTTCAATCTCTATTGCTGTAGATAAAAGACCCGACAATTTTTGTAATTTATTATAAAGTAATTAAAATATTGTATATATCTATGTTTAAAATTGTTAAAAAAAGCTTTGAGATTGGTGGTAAAACCCTTTCCCTTGAATCTGGTGAGCTAGCTAGATTAGCCGATGGATCGGTATTAGTAACTTTTGGTGGCAGCATGGTGCTGTGTAATGTTGTTTATGACAAAAAAAAGGGGGTAGCTAATGATTTTTTCCCTTTAATGGTTTTGTATCAGGAAAAATATTATGCTTGTGGCCGTATTCCTGGTGGATTTTTAAAAAGAGAGGGTAAGCCTAGTGAGATGGAAGTTTTAACATCAAGACTTATTGACCGTAGTATTAGACCTTTATTTGACGATGGCTTTACAAACGATGTTCAGGTAATATGCACTGTTTTGTCTTACGACAAAGACTATCCTACTGACTTTGCTGCTTTAATTGGAGCGTCAGCTGCACTAAAAATAAGCGGTGTTCCAATTTTACATACTCTTGCTGGGGTAAAAATTGGTTATTCAAATAACGAATACTTAATTAATCCATCTCGTGATTCAAGTTTAGATTTATTTGTTGCTGGAACAAAAGATTCAATTTTGATGGTTGAAAGCCAAGCTAAAGAACTTAGTGACGAAATAATTGTTGGTGCCATTGAGTT
>CAMDBF010000047.1 GCA_945889175.1 Rickettsia typhi | reverse complement strand
CATAAGGCGGATTGCCGATAATTACATCAAAGCCGTGCTCTGCAGATAAGGAGGCTTCGTAGCCTTGGGGGAGGTTTTGGGGGTTTAGGATTTCTTTAAATTTACTCTGCCAATTAAAAGCTAGAGATGTTTTAAGCCCATCTTTTATTAAATTATCAAGCTCTTCTTGGTTAAAAATGTCCTGTGATATGGCTTCCTGAATCGTCTTACCTTCAAACTCGCTGAAGTATCCTGCTAAATCTTTGTCTTCAATTAAAGTATTACCTATTTTTATATTTTTGTCAAGCGAGGTTAAGGGCTCTTTGTAATGTGCGGTTTTAAGCCATAAGCTAAGCTTTGTTATACCTGCAGATACTGGATTTAGATCCACTCCGTAGATGTTGTTTGTTAATATGTCTTTGTAAGTATAATCAGTTTTAATATACTTTTTAACCTCTTGCCACTGACTTTGCAAATAGTCAAAAACTTTTACTAAAAACGCCCCCGAGCCACAGGCTGGGTCGAGAACTTTAATAGATTTGAGTTTTTCAGCATATGCTTGCCATTTTGCAATCAGTATTTTGTTAGATTGCCCCCTAGTAGATTGCTCTTTAGTGAGATGCTCTTTAGTAAAATTATTACAAGGCTCGCCCGCCTCCCCCCCATGCTGCCTAAAGGCAGCAGGCGAGGCGAGCCTACTTGGCTCATCGGTATCATTATTTGTAAAACTAGGATAAACAATCATCTCTACATCCTCCTCCTTCACCTTGTCTTTTAAGGCTTTTAGCTCCTGCTCTTCTTTTTGCCTGTTTTCTAAAACCTCTTGTTTTGATGGCAATAATCCAAGTGCCTCAAGTCTTAGCCATTCTTCATCGCTTATTGTTTCTTCTAGTCTTGGCTCTTGTATTAAGGGTAAATTAAGCCCCGCCCTCACATTATTAAGCCAAGAGCCAATGCTTAGGTGCATTACATAATCCACAACAAAGTTTGGCGTATAAAACACACCATCCTTCTTTCGCTTTGCCTCGTTGTTGCCGGTTAGTTCTTCAAGGTCAGAGATTGACTGCTCAAAGATATGCCCTAAAATATTTACATCAAGCTCCGAGCCAAAGTCGTGAGAGTAAAAATCAACAAGTCTATCAACTATCTCATCGCTTACAACAAGATTGTCAAGCTCTTTGTCAGGAGCAAATAAACCACCGTTGAATTTAGAGATTTTAAGATCATCCTCATCCATCCCCTCGTCCATTGCGGTAAAGAGGGTTTTGAGTCTATTATATCTACCCTTAATAAATTTATTATTTAAAACCTCAAGCACTACATCACCATCAAGTGCCCCCTTCTCTTTACAAAATCTTATAAATATCATTCTGTCTATCAGCTTTTGTGCCTTGTAGAGATAAAAATTGCTTCCGTAGCTTTGGCTATCCTCATTGTCTTTGCGGATGGAATGCCACATTTCGAGCCTTAGGTTGTAGTAGTGTTTGTAAAAGATGTTTTCAATTGCATCGCCTTGCTCCACTGCATTAAGCAAGTGCACTGGTGATAGATTTGCGTTTTTTGTGAACAATCTGTCCTTTGCAAGTAAAAAGTGGAACTCCTTTTGCTTTTCAAGACTTTGACTAAGCTCAAGAAATGTCCAAGATTGGTATTTTAACCTTCCGCCGCTTTGTGCTGAGTAGAGTCTAATTTCGTTAGTGTTGGAGGTTATCACCCACTCGATTCCGTCAATTTTATCACGATATTTAAAGGCCTGATCCTCAACTTTATCAAGGTCAATAGTATTTTTTGATTTTAATTCAATTGCAACTCTTATGTCCTTCTTGTCTTTTGTAATAAAGCCAAGCACGCCATCAACCTTTGTACCATCTTTTTGGGTTTTGTATTCGGTAAGTAAATTAAACTCCGCTTCGCCAGTATCAATCTCGTAGCCTAGAACCTTGCCAAAAATATCGTTTAAAAAATTTGTTTGCAAAGCCTCTTCTTTTTGATTATCGTTATGCCATTTTAAAAAGATTGCAGAATTATCTTTAACATAAGTCTTGTAAGCATCAAGCTTTGTCGTTAAAAATGATGTGTTAAACAGTGTTTTTGCTGGATTCATATTTTTGATTAAGGACTACTCATAAAATATTAACATATCATTGTAAGTAGTCAAGAGTCAAATATTAATATTTGTTTAACAAAAATCCGTTAGGTGGCAAAAAAATATTGAAAAAAGATTTGATTGCTTTACAATCTATTTTGCGTGGATTAAAATTTAAATCTAAAAATTAGTTCTTAGTAAAATTGCTTGTAGTACAAAAGTTTGGCGGCACCTCAATGGGTAGCCTTGATAGAATAAGAAATGTTGCCAACAAGGTGTTAAACGAATACTTAGCTGGCAATAAGGTTGCCGTTGTTGTTTCGGCAATGTCGGGCGAGACAAATAGGCTAGTTGGCTTGGTAAAAGACACTTGCAAGATGTTTGGTAAAAATGGTTTGTCAAGCGAGGTATTGCCTGAGTATGATGCGATTATTTCAACTGGCGAAAATGTCTCAGCAGGCTTGCTAGCTGCAATGCTTAGTCTTATGGGTTATAAATCAAAATCTTTTAACGCTTGGCAGCTTGGCTTTTATACTGACGACTCATTCTCGTCAGCATCAATAGACAACATTAAAACCGATGACATAAATGCCTTTATTGAACAAGGTGGTATACCAATTGTTACTGGTTTTCAGGGTATTTACAAGGAGGAATCTCGAATTACAACAATAGGTCGTGGTGGCTCGGATACTACGGCAGTTGCCTTAGCTGCGGCTATGCGTGCTGACAGATGTGATATTTACACAGATGTTGACGGGGTTTATACCTGCGATCCTAGGGTTGTTAAAAATGCTAAAAAACTTGATGAAATTGGTTTTGAAGAGGTTGTTGAAATGGCATCCTCGGGCGCAAAAGTTCTTCACACTCGCTGCATCATAATTGCTATGAATTACGGCGTTGTAACTAGGGTTTTGTCTAGTTTTGGTGAGGATAATTCTGGTGGAACTATATTAAAAAATGATTCTGATATTATGGAAAAAAAAGTTGTGACTGCAGTGTCAATAGATACTAACGAGGTTCAAATTGCATTATTTGGCGTTGTTGACAGGCCCGGTGTTTGCTCTGGCGTATTTGCTCCTTTGGCTGCATTAAATATTAATGTTGACATGATAGTTCAGTGCCCAAGCTCGGGTCAAAGCGGAAAAACTGACCTTGCCTTTACCATCAACAACTCTGATATTCAAAGAGCTTTAGAGTGTATAGAGACAAATAAAAATACAATTGGATATGATAAGTTTGAAATGAAGGAAAATGTCTCAAAGGTTAGCGTAATAGGTGCTGGAATGAAGACTCATTCTGGCGTTGCAGCAAAAGCTTTTGATGTTATGTCAAAAGAGGGAATAAATATTATTGCAATATCAACATCGGAGATTAAGATATCGATGTTAATTGACACAAAATATACTGAGCTTGCTGCAAGATCTTTGCATGATGGCTTTGGGCTTGATAAGTAATTATAAGAATTAAATCTATTACGCTGCGGAGCTTGTAAAAAGTAATATTGCTTTTTGAGCGTAGATTCTGTTTTCAGCCTCTTTAAAAACTATCGATATATCACTATCAATAACATCATCTTCAACCTCGTAACCTCTGTGAGCTGGTAGGCAGTGAGTAAAAATTGCATCGGGCTTTGCTTTGGCCATAAGATCTTTTGTAATTTTAAAGCCATCAAAGCTCTTGAGTTTTTCGATGTCATCCTCTTGGCCCATCGAAATCCAAGTATCGGTAATAACCACATCGCTATTTTTTACCGCCTGCTGAGGATTGTTTGTTAAATTAATTTTAGCATTGTTTTTGATGGCAGTATTTATTACTTCATCATTTGGCAAGTAACTTACAGGGGTTGCAATGTTAAGAGTAAAGTCAAACTTTTCAGCAAGATGAATATAAGAGGTAAGTACATTATTGCCATCGCCAATCCAAGCTAGGGTTTTGCCGTTTATATTGCCAATGCGTTCTTCTATTGCCAGAGCGGAGGCTATAATTTGACATGGGTGAGAGTAGTCCGTTAAGGCGTTAACAACGGGCACTGAAGCATATTTCGCAAGCTCGGTTAAATCGCTGTGCGCATAGCATCTAATTGATATAAAGTCAACCATCTTGCTTAACAAAAGAGCGGTATCTTTGATACTTTCGTTTTTACCAAGGTGAATCTCATTAGCGTTGAGAGTAATACATCTGCCACCAAGTTGGTTAATTGCTATATCAAAGCTAAGTCTTGTTCTTGTAGATAGCTTTTGAAAGATAGAGCAGAGCACCTTTCCATCAAGTGATTTTGCATATTTTGCCTTGTTTATTTTACAGTCAAGAGCTAGGTCAATTATGCTCCTTAGTTCCTTTGTCGAAAAGTCGCTAATATCAATAAAATGCTTTGTTTTTTGTTCGGTGTTTTGCATATCCTAAGGTTATCAATTTTTAATATCTAAACCCGCATTTGCTTAAATGCAAGATAATTTTGTGATTTTGTTGTAAGTATTTTTTTAAAAAACTTGCTAATTTTTGTTGTTAGTTTAAAATATATTTTGTTTTATAGATTTAGGATTATTTTTTTTGATTAACAATGAACATTCATGAACATCAAGCTAAGCAATTGCTTGCGGCATACGGTATTAAAATTCTTGAAGGCTATCCAGCCTTTACAGTTGAGGAAGCAATAGAGGTTGCTAAAAAAATTAAAACACCAATTAAGGTCGTTAAAGCACAAATTCACGCTGGTGGTCGTGGTAAGGCTGGTGGGGTAAAACTTGCTAAAAGCGATGAAGATGTTAAAAAATACGCTGCCGAAATACTTGGTAAAGTGTTAGTCACTCACCAAACAGGACCTGAGGGCAGGGAAGTAAAAAGATTATATATTGAGTCTGGATGTAATATTAAAAAGGAATATTACCTTTCAGCTGTTCTCGACAGAGCTACATCTTCGATAGTTTTTATAGCATCGCAAGAGGGTGGTGTTGAAATTGAGGAAGTTGCTGAAAAGCACCCTGAAAAAGTTATAAGATTAAGCGTAGATCCTAAGTCTGGCTACTTTTCGTCATATGCAAGAACCCTTGGTTTTGCTATAGGTCTTAACACTACTCAAATTAAAGAGTTTAGCAAGGTTGTTGAAGGCTTGTATAACTTTTTTGTTGACAAGGATGCAGCTCAGGTTGAAATTAACCCTTTGGTTGAAACAAACGAAGGTGAATTTATCGCTCTTGATGCAAAGGTTGGCTTTGATACAAATGCTTTGTACAAACACAAGGATGTTGTTGCTCTTAGGGACTTAAACGAAGAAGAACCTCTTGAAATTGAAGCTTCGAAATACGACCTTAGCTATGTTAAAATGGATGGTAACATTGGCTGTATGGTTAATGGTGCTGGACTTGCTATGTCTACAATGGACATCATTAAGCTGTACGGCAAAGAGCCTGCAAACTTTTTGGATGTTGGTGGCGGTGCAACTCAGGAGAAGGTTACTGCTGCTTTTAAAATTATTCTATCCGACCCTGCTGTAAAAGGTATTTTAGTAAATATCTTTGGTGGAATTATGAGATGCGACATAATTGCAAATGGTGTTGTTGCCGCAGCTAAGGAAATTGGCATTAAAGTACCCCTAGTTGTTAGACTTGAAGGTACAAATGTTGACCTTGGTAAAAAGATTCTTAACGAATCTGGACTTGCAATTGTTGCTGCTAACGACCTTGAGGATGCAGCACAAAAAATTACATCCTTAGTTGCCTAATTAGCTTGTTTAATAAGCTTTTTAGCTCACACCATGCAGGAAGAGATAGTTTTAACAAAAAGAGAAAAGTATCTCTTTAACAGACTAGTCTCTCTTGCGCAAATGAACAAACTCACAAGCTACAGCGAGGAAGCCTCAAGGCTTAATCCACCAATTCTTGCAAGGCATCCATCTTACTGCAAAATGCTTGATAGAATAAACACTTATTCTTATCAAAAATACGGATTGTTTTTAGCTGCAATAGTTAAGCATAAATCATCTGACACTGTCGGCATGGGATTTTTTGTTGCGGTTTGCAATTGCACTAACATAAAAAAACCCCTTGATAAAATGGACTTAAAGCAAAATCTGTCATACTACAATAATTTTTGGAAGCAGAGCATTAAAGAC
>CAMDBF010000046.1 GCA_945889175.1 Rickettsia typhi | reverse complement strand
AAGCAAAAGCTTTTAGATGTTGCTCAAAAGCTAAACTTTCACCCAGAATACATGAAGCAAAGACTTTTACAATGGACGGCAGGATTAAATCAGGACTGGTGCATCTCTCGTGATAGATTTTTTGGAATCAAAATACCGGTTAGATACTTAACGAGACACGAAAATGGGGGAAAAACAGAACTTAGAGACATATCTGTAGCAATCAGCGACAAGCTTGCAAAACAAAATTCTGCAACAATAGTAAGCGAGCTTAAAGACAAATACGATGATGCATTTTACTCTCTTGAGCAATACAATGGCGTACTTGATACTTGGTTCACAAGCTCCATATCGCCCGCCGTTGCATTTGGGGATATTAAAAATACTCCAGTTTTTGATATCAGACCCCAAGCTCACGAAATTATAAGAACTTGGGCTTTTTACACAATGGTCAAAAGCTACTTGCATTCTGTAAAGTTAAAAAATGGTAAATCATTATCATCAAAACAAGTAAGCGAACAAAATTTTAATCCTGACGAATACTTCGCGGAAAGCGAAATAAATATTCCTTGGTTTAACCTTGTAATATCTGGCTGGTGCCTAGCTGCCGATAAAACAAAAATGAGTAAATCAAAGGGCAATGTCGTAACTCCACTTGAACTGATAAAAAACAGAGGAGTTGATTGCATAAGATTTTGGTGTGCAAATTCTTCCCTTGGGGCTGATGTTGCATATAGCGATCAGTTGCTAGACAAAGGAGGTAAGTTTGTAACTAAACTTTCAAATGTAATTAGCTTTGCAATGCAAAAATTGGAGCTTACAAACTCAATAATTAGCAATAAAAACCAAGAACAAAACCTTAGTTTGGTCACTGAGGTTTTTGATATTTTTGTTCTAAAAAATCTTGAAGCCTTGGTTGAAAACTATAAACAAGAGCTTGACCGTTTTGAATATTTTAAGGCACGCATGCTTGTTGATGACTTTTTTTGGAACTTGCTTTGCGACAATTATCTTGAAATTATCAAAATAAGATATTATGGCAAAGATGCCTTGATATACAAAGATAAAACCCTTAGCACAGATGAGCTTAATGATATTACAAAAAAACAAACATCATGCCTTGTTACCATTAAAATTGTCTGCACAACACTCCTAAAACTCTACGCCCCCTATACACCTTATGCATGCGAGCATCTTTATCAATTGCTGCAATCAAAAAATATAGATACAATTAGCAAGGAGGATTCTATTCACTGCATATCTTCGTTTTCAAAAGGCTTTGTTTGCAACCTTGAAAT
Source organism: Rickettsia typhi (assembly GCA_945889175.1). GTDB lineage: Bacteria > Pseudomonadota > Alphaproteobacteria > Rickettsiales > Deianiraeaceae > CAMCVL01. The sequence goes on along the minus strand of CAMDBF010000046.1, from coordinate 5,306 downwards.
GCCGCTTAAAGCCAAGACTCAATGTCTTGCAATGCTTGATATTATATCTGAGGTTAGAAAGTTTAAAAGTATTAACAAACTAGCACTTAATTCTCAACTTGATAGTTTTGAAATTAAGGCACAAGATGGCATGAATCAAGAAAATGATATTTCGCTTGTCTTGCAGGATCTTAAAAATGTTACAGGTGTTTTAAATTATATATTTAAATAGCAATAAATTAAACAATATATGAAAATAAAAAAACCTACAAAGCAAAAATCTGATTACACAGAGCCTTTAGATACCGAGGGCTTTACCCCAACAAAGCATGTAAAGCATTATAAACATCCATTATTACACTTAATTGGTGTTTTTAGTAAATTTTTTTTCGTTATAGGTTTTGTTGTTGCAACTATAGCAAGTATATACTTGTTTTTATGGTTTAGAGATTTTCAAAAAAAACTACCAGACTACGAAAGCTTAAAAAACTACAATCCCAATACAATTACACGATTATACTCCAAACACGGAACAGTAATTAACACCGAATATAATGAGCATAGAATATATGTGCCAATAAAGCAAATTCCCGAAATGCTTCAAAAGGCATTTATAGCCGCTGAGGACAAAACATTCTACTCAAACATAGGCATAGACATGCTTGCAATATTTAAGGCAATAGTCAACGACTCTATCTACATGCTAACAGGGCATGGATCCTTGGTTGGCGGGTCTACTATTACGCAGCAAGTGGTAAAAAACTTAATACTTACAAACGAAAAAACAATATCTCGTAAATTAAAGGAGATAATCTTGGCAATTAAAGTAACCAAATTTTTAACAAAGGATGAGATACTCGAAATATATCTCAATCACATCTTTTTAGGTAACGGTTCTTACGGGGTTACATCAGCGGCTGCAAACTACTTTGGCAAGGAGCTGAAGGAACTTACAATTTCGGAGGCGGCAACCTTAGCATCTTTACCAAAGGCACCTTCAACACTAAACCCAAGTAAGGGTTTTGAAAAGGTTGCAAATAGAAGAAACTGGGTTATATCTCAAATGGAGGAATCTAGATTTATTAGCTCTTCGGATGCAATGGAGGCAAAGGATGAATTAATTTACATTAAAAAAACAAAGCCCGAATCTTTTAGCGATATAAGTGCAAATGCCTTTTCTTACTCGGCGATGCTTGAACTTAAAAAAAATGTCAATATAGCCGAAATTACAGATGGATATTACATTCAAACCACATTAAATGACGATGTACAAAGGGCACTTTACGAGGCTTTTAGAAAAGGTCTTGAGGCTTATGACAAAAGGCACGGCTACAGAGGGGCATTAGAAAAAGTCTCTAAAAAAGCAATAAATACAAAGGACAAATTCTTTGAATCCAGACTATGCTCCGAGCTTATTAAAAAACAGGATATTAATAATCAAAAAACCGATTTTTCCATTGCTGTTATTACAGCCATCAATGACGATAAAATTGAGGTAATCGTTAAAAGACAGTCATCTGATTTAAAGACAAAGGAAGTACCAAAAAGTATTGTTGTTGATAATAACTTTGAGGGCGAAAATGAAGATGATGCAATAGACAAAAAGCTACAAGTTGCATTTTGTGTTAAGGGGTACATTGAAAAAGCAAATTTTATTTGGGCTTTTCTAGGCAAACAGGATACTACAAAGGAAGAAATGGCAAAAAAATTTAATATAGGTGATGTTGTGGTAGTAAGGGAAAATGACTCAGCTTTAGCAAAAACTAAGATTCAGCAAAATTACAATCTTGAGCAAATACCTCAAGTCAACGGCTCTGCTTTGGCAATTGACCCAAAAAGTGGTAAGGTTCTTGGAATGATTGGTGGATATTTTGACAACAAGGGCGACTTTAACAGATCTGTGCAGGCAATGAGGCAGACTGGCTCTGTAACTAAGCCTTTTTTGTATTTATCGGCACTTGAAAATGGCTTTAGTCCAGCATCATCAATTATCGATGCCCAAATAACTCTTACAGGTGCTGATGACAATGCTTGGAGTCCTCAAAATAGTAATCATAACTTTAAAGGTCTTGTATCATTACGATACGCACTAGAGCACTCGCTTAATGTGCCAACAGTACGACTTGCTGAAAAGCTTGGAATTAACAAAATTTCAGCAACCTATCGCAAGCTTGGACTCTACGAAGAGTCTCGTCCAATTAAAGATTTTTCAGTAATCTTGGGTGCAATGGAAACAAATTTACTATCAGTTGCAAGAGCTTTTGGAGTAATTGCAAACGGCGGTTACCTATTTGAACCAATTTACATAGACTATGTCTCTGACAAGAGCGGTAAGGTACTTTATTCTCGTAAAGACATTTGCATTGAAGACTCCCTTACTCAACCTAGTCAAGATGGAACTGAATCACCGCAGTCAAAATGCGATAATCAAAAAACAAGAATATTTAACAAAATTATCTCTAAAGAGGTAGATTACCAAATAACAAGCATGCTTGAAGGGGTTGTTAAAAGAGGAACTGGTATTAGGGCATCCTACCTTGGCTTACCAATAGCAGGCAAAACAGGTACAACAAATAAAGCTTTTGACTCTTGGTTTGTTGGGTTTTCGCCAAATATTGTAATAGCTGTACATGTTGGCTTTGATAAGCCACAAAGCCTAGGTAACAACGAATACGGTGCAACTGTCTCCTTGCCAATTTTTGCTCAAGCCATGCAGCAAATTTACCCTGTAGTCTCTCCAAAAATACCAAACCCATTTAAAATACCTGAAGGTATTAGATTTGAAACTGTCGATTATAGAACTGGCAATAAAATCATAGGCAAAACGGGGGATGCAAGACTTATTAGCGAAGCTTTTAAGTCAAGTGATAAAATAGAAACCCAACAACAAAGTGATGACTACGATTCCTTTGGTTACAGCGAGTTTATTGATACCAATGCCGAGGAGGCGGAGCCTGACCAGCAAAATAAAAATCCAAGCGATACAACAGCTCAAGCCACACCATCAGTTAAAGAGCAAGGTGCAGAACCCACTGCCGAAGTTGTTAAGCCAAATCCAAACTTTAACTTCTTTGACGGAAACCTGCTAGAAGAAGAAAAAGAAGAGGGTACTGGTGGTGAGTATGATGAATAGAGTTTTTAAATGATAAACATTACTAACAGCTTTAATGTATTATTTTAATATAAAATCAAAATAGCATTATGAAAGAAATTTATAAATCTGAAATTGAAGGAATGCAGGATTTTTGGCAGAAATTAGAAATGTTGCCAGACTATTCTTGCAATACAGATGGAAAAATAAACGGAATATTATTTGAAATGAAATTAGAAATTAAATCTTATTCGGAAGTTGAAAAGCAAATAAAACGATATATTAGAGCGTATAATGCAACCGCAATGTCAATACCATCAAAAGCAGTTGCACTTGATATAAATCAAAGAAAATACAATTTATATAATATTTCAACAAATAAAGATGGTAATACATCTTTGCAAAAAATCAAAGAAGATTACTGGGTAAATGCAACCGACTTTAAAGATTTGATAAATTCAACAATCAACCAATATTCAAAGGGTTGGATTTGCGAGGAAAGTATTGTGTGTTATAACAATGAATATTGCAAAAAATATAAAAATGCCTCAAAAGAAAAGGTAAAAACAGAGTTTATAAATCCCCAAGAACTTTACATATACCCCTTTGAATGGGATACGCAACTTTCAATAGAGATGACAGACAGGGGGCAAAATAACTGGCTTACTTTCAATATGAATATGCTGGGTTGTTCTTTGCTTAAAAAACAACTTGGGGCATACTTTACGCCTGATAAATATGTTAGAATTTCAACGCAATATTTAAAAGAATGTATAGAAAAAATAAAAACTGATGGTTTTGACTACTTAATAATTGATACTTGTGCTGGAACAGGTAATTTAGAAAAGTTTTTTGAAGCAGAATGGCTGGAGCGGACGATTTTGAATACTTATGACTATACCGAATGGACTACTTTAAAAGGTATTTACGACGGAAGAGTAAAAATGATAATTCCACACACAAATAAACATAGAAATGAAAAGGGATTGTTAACAGATGGCGATGCCTTAAGTAAGCAATTTAATGACTATTTGCTAGATTGGATAGATAAAAATGTTGATAGAAATAAGTGCAAAATCATTATGCTTGAAAATCCGCCATTTGCAGAGCCACAAGGAAATGCAAGCAAGGGACACAAGACTTTTACTGTGAAAGATATATATATATATATATCAAGAAATGGGCAAATATAAATTTGCTAAAAAGAATGCAAATAGAGATTTGGCAAATATGTTTATATGGAAAGCATTTAACATTATAAAAACCGATTATTATATTCTTTATAGCCCTATTAAATACTGGAAATCACAACATATAATAGACAAAACCTTTATTCAAGGTCATTGCTGCAATAGAGAGTATTTTAATGCAAGTGAGGGCTGTATTACATTGATACTTTGGCAAAATATAGATAATAAAAACGATACTTTGAAACTAACAAATGATTTTAATGATAGCACTATAATATCAAAACAGTTTAAAAATCCAGCAGACTTATTAAAAGATAGCGAGCAAAAACCCTTTGTTTATTTATTCAATTTAAGTAATATACCAAAGTCAGATAATGGGAAACTGGTAAATAATATTGACGCTTATGCCAACTATTGCAAAACTCAAAAGGCATACAAACTCGGCGAAGATAATCTATTACAACAACTGCCATTGTGGGTTGCCAATTGTTATGAATGCAAAGATTATACCGAAGTTGATGTTATTATGAAATCCGCAGACGGGGGAGTAGAATATCAAAAAGACATAGAATTTTTACAAAAATGCTTTATATGGAGTTGTGTTACAAATAAAAATGTTTGTATAAGTAATGAAAATATACCAAATCAATTTTGTTTATATCAAGACACGAGTGCGGATAAAATATTACAAAAAATGATATTAGATGGTAAAGATAAAGACATATTGTCTTCTTGGAATAAGCTAATTATGAAAATCAAAACAAAAATGGAATATAAACCCCATTATAAATATGGCTTGTATCAAATAGAAAAAGACATTAATATCGATATTGAGTCTGGTAGAAAAGACAAAACAGGTAAAAATGTTATGGTTAAAAAATATAATAATAGTGAAGATATTAGACCTCTTCCACAACCCCAGCTACACAATAATCTTGACTAAATTTATTTCAAACAAACCTCTCTGCAATATAAGGCTCGCACGCCACCCCCCCATGCCAGCTAAAGCTGGCTGGCGTGGCGAGCCTAATGGGGATTAATCGGGA
>CAMDBF010000045.1 GCA_945889175.1 Rickettsia typhi | reverse complement strand
TCTTTGTGCCAAGCACCATAGCCTTTGATTTTAAACAACTCTTTGATTCCAAAGCCAAAGAATGCCAAGCCCTAGCAAGCCAAATCTCTGCCTTAGACAAGCAAATAGATGCAATGGTCTACAATCTTTACGGCTTAACAGAGGAGGAGGTGAGGGTTGTGGAGGGGTAGGTGAAACAATTGGTTTGTATAATTATCATTAAGTTAAGTGGCGATTGATAGTTTTATTTATTATTTACTTGCTTTAATAATATTATTGAGATTTCAATTGTATAGTAGTTAATGCTTTTTCTCAGCAATTAACTATTTATCTTATATTATTATTTTACACAGATGCAAAAAGACAGACAAAATGACAATGAAGATGGTATTAAACCTTTTTTCCCAAAGCGTACAAAAGTAGGGAGAATTTGTCCTGTATGTCAATGTACCATTTATTATAACAAAATTACATATAAAGGTAAGATTGATGAAGCTGGTACTCCAGTTGGGGAGTGGCAAATGAATATTAGCATAACAGAACAGAAGCCTATTAAGTTTGTTGTTAATCAAAAAGATGATAATGCTACATTTACTGGCTTTGTTGACAGCAAAACAGATATGTTTATATTTGGTTGTTACAAATACAAAGATATTTACATATACAAGGGCGAATGGAAGGATGGTAAAAAAAATGGAATGGGAGAGATGTTATTTGTGCCTAAAGATCCATCTAACATCAATGAAGAATTAATCTACAATAGTTTTTTGAATTTTAATAATCCGGAAAACATTGTTGTTTTGTTTGAAGATGAGGCATATAGATACTATGAAATTTACGATTTAAACGACAAAGAAAAAATGAATAATATTTTATACTTATACTTTAGCGGTACTCGTTTTACAGAGGGAGTAAAATATGTAGGTGGTTTTAAAAACAATCAAATGCATGGACATGGGATTTTAAGTTATGATAATAAACTCATCTACGATGGTCAATGGGATCAGTCTGAAAAACATCGAAAGGGAATTTTATATAATCAACAAGGTAAGATTGTTTATAATGGAGACTGGTCATGGAATGTAAAAGAGGGATATGGTGAAGAGTTTTACCACGATGAAAACGAAGAAGGATACGAAAGATACGAAGGTGAATTTGACGAACACTTGAGGGATCGTAATGGGAAGATGTATTTTAAAAATGGAGATACATTTGATGGTACTTTTCATAAAGGAGTGACGGGTTATGGAGTTTTAGAAACGAAGGAAGGTGGCATTTATGATGGTCGTTTATTATATGACGATGATGGTTATTTGATCGTAGAAGATTATCAACAAACAACAATATATAAAGGGGAATGCTTTAAGAAATTACAACCAGTAATTACTAGTCAACAGAAAGCTATTACTCCTGTTAGTACAATGCTAAGCCCAAGAGGGAGCGAAAAAATGTTTCCTATTAATAAATTAATAAACAATTTTACTTCTAATTTGCAAATGGCAAAACAAAATACTCTGAAAATGGAAAAACAAAATACTCAAAATAACTTTAAACCTCCTCTTCCATTTCGTATTAAATTAATAAAGAATTTTACTTCTACTTTGAAAATGGAAAAACAAAATACTCAAAATAACTCTTTACCTCTGTTTAAAATTGAAGAGCAAAGCGGTTCAATTAACAGGGGGCAAAATACAGAGCTATTTTTAAAAACAAATTTATTAAATTTAACTATTAAACCTACTAACGACTTATTTAAAAAGACTTTACAAATAAGTAGAAGTAAAATTCAGAGTAGAAATGGCTCTATCGATAACAAACCTATCGATATCGGTAATAAAAGTAAAATATTCTGGCAAAAACCCCCTTTGAATCCAAAAAAAATACAAAATGTTGGAGAAGGTATAATTAATCAAAGTGCTAGCCAAAATAACATTAACAGTAGAAAAGGTGCTGATACTCCAAAAACATTTTCATGGGTGGAACCTCCTGTAAATCCAAAATTACCATCTAGATTCTTTACAAGAGGTGTTAATAGCAATCTTGTTAATAGTGCAAGAGATGGATGGACAAGAGAATAAAAATTTCGATATTAATTATTAATGGGGGTTTTTTGTTTTGAAGAAAGATGATTGCAAAGGTTGACAGATGGAGCGGGTGATGGGAATCGAACCCACATGGCTAGCTTGGAAGGCTAGAACTTTACCACTAAGCTACACCCGCTTGTAATTTTTGTTAGTTTAATTCTAACTCTTGAATTTTTTTTTGCAATTATTTTTTAAAAAAAGATTAGACAATCAAAATAAAACTTTTACACTTTTATGTTAAACTTATTTGCTTTGTATTTTTATGTATTTTGCAAACCAACAGTAATAACTTGATATGCCCAGAAGAAACGATATTAAAAAAATTTTAGTAATAGGTGCAGGACCAATTGTTATTGGTCAAGCATGTGAATTTGATTATTCTGGTACTCAAGGCATTAAAGCCCTAAAAGAGGAGGGATATAAGGTTATACTAATTAACTCAAACCCAGCTACTATAATGACAGACCCAAACCTTGCCGATGCTGTGTATATAGAGCCAATTACTCCTGAGTTTATCGAATCGATAATAATAAAGGAAAAACCAGATGCAATATTACCGACCCTTGGTGGGCAAACAGCTTTAAATGCAGCTTTGGAACTTTACGATAAAGGTATTCTTGATAAATATAAAGTCAAATTAATAGGTGCATCAATTGATGCAATAAGAAAAGCCGAGGATAGAAAACTCTTTAAGGAGGCTATGGAAAAAATCGGTCTTGCATGCCCTAAGAGTTTTATTGCCACAAGTCTTGAAGAAGCTTTACAAGGGCTTGAATCCGTAGGTCTACCCGCAATAATAAGACCAGCTCTTACCCTAGGTGGTAGCGGCGGCGGCGTTGCAAATACTTTGGAGGAATATAAGTCAATAATAATCTCAGGGCTTGATGCTAGCCCAATTACTCAGGTGTTAGTTGACCAATCAATCATTGGTTGGAAGGAGTTTGAGATGGAGGTTGTAAGAGACAAAAATGACAATTGCATCATAATCTGCTCAATTGAAAACCTTGACCCAATGGGCACTCACACTGGCGACTCGGTAACTGTGGCACCAGCTCTTACTTTGACTGACAAAGAATATCAAAAAATGCGTGATGCCTCTTTTGCAATATTAAGAGAGGTTGGGGTTGAAACGGGCGGAAGTAATGTGCAGTTTGCCGTTAATCCAAAGGATGGCGAAATGCTTGTTATTGAGATGAATCCTAGAGTTAGTAGGTCATCAGCTCTTGCAAGTAAGGCTACGGGTTTTCCTATAGCTAAAATTGCAAGCAAGCTTGCAGTTGGTTACACATTAGATGAGCTTCGCAACGATCTTGCCTTTGCCTTGCCAGAGGGCGTTAGTCTTGAGGAATACAAATATATTTACAAACTCAAGGCACAGGGTTTAACTAAGCAAGAAGTTGCAAAAAAAGTAAAAAACAAAAAGGCAATAAATTTTGCCTTTGCAAATCCACATGATATAATAACCCAAAAAGAACTTAGACAAAAAATCTTTCCTGCTGCCTTTGAGCCTACAATTGATTATGTTGTTGTAAAAATGCCAAAGTTTGCATTTAAAAAATTTGGCGTAAAGGATCCTGAGCTTGGCACTCAAATGCAATCAATAGGTGAGTCCATGGCTATTGGTAGGAGCTTTGAGGAGGCATTTTTAAAAGCCCTAAACTCTCTTGAGGGTATAGATAGTAATTTTGATAATTTAACTCAAGGTGAGTTTCGAAGTGTTCTTGCAAAAAGAGTCCCAGATAGATGCGTTGCAATTATGCGTGCCTTGGAAGCTGGCTTAACAGTTAGCGAAATATGTAATATTAGTGGTTTTGACAAGTGGTTTGTTGAAAGACTAAAAAATATTGTAAATTATAGGGTTGAACTTAAATCTAAAAATCCCAAGGGTGAAGAAAAAGATATTTCCAAACTTATCACCGAAGATGAAATGCTTAAACTTAAGCAGCTTGGCTTTAGAGACGCTGCAATAAGAGAGTACCTTAACATTCCTGCTGATGCAAATGGTAGACACTTACTTGGTGAATATCGTAAAAAAATTGGTATTACCCCTGTATTTAAAAGAATTGACACCTGTGCTGCCGAGTTTGAGTCCAGTGCTTCATATTTTTATTCAAGCTACGAAAAACCTTCCTATCAAATAAGCGAAGGAAGTATTTTGCCTGTAAAACCTGTAAGTGACGCTATAAATGTAAGTGATAAAAAAAAGATTGTAATTATAGGCTCGGGGCCAAACAGAATAGGGCAGGGTATTGAGTTTGACTACTCTTGTGTGCATGCAGCCTTTGCAGCTAGGGATGCTGGGGTTGAGTCGGTAATGATAAACTGCAATCCTGAGACTGTATCAACTGATTACGACACATCCGATAGGCTATACTTTGAGCCCTTAGTTTTTGAGTATGTGCAGGCTGTTATTGAAAACGAAATGGGTCCAGAGCTTCACTCGATTTACAATCATGCTTTAAATAATAATTTTGTTTTTAAGGGTAGTTACAAAGGTAAGCCAGTTGAAATTAACACAAAGCAGGAGCTTGAAAGTTTTTTAAGCTCTTATATAGGGGTTTTGGTGCAGTTTGGCGGGCAAACTCCTTTAAAACTTTGTCAGGATTTTAAAACTTATGCAATACCAGTCTATGGTACGCCAGTTGAGCAAATTAAAAATGCTGATGATAGAGGTTTTTTTGAAGCAGTATGTAGTGAGCTTAAAATTAAAAGACCAGATAATTATTTTTGTAAAACTTACGAAGAGCTTTTGTCAAAAGCTAGCGAGCTTGATTATAGTTTTATCGTTAGACCATCCTCGGTGCTTGGGGGTAGGGGGATGAAGATTATTCAAACCAAGGAAGAGTTTGATGAGTATCTTGCTTTTGAAGGTAAGATGGAAAATGTTCTTCTTGATAAATTTATAAGAAACGCAAAAGAATGCGACCTTGACTTGATTAGGGACAAATCTGGCGATATTTTAATATGCGGGCTTTTAGAGCATATTGAGTATGCTGGGGTACACTCTGGCGATTCGGCTTGTAGCTTGCCAACCTACTCAATTTCTAAGGATAAAATTAAGGAAATTTACTCCATAGCCACAAAACTTGCTGACAAACTTGATGTTGTTGGCTTTATGAATCTTCAGCTTGCGATTAAAGACAAAGATATTTTTGTTATAGAGGTAAATCCCAGAGCTTCAAGAACGATTCCCTTTATAGCTAAGGCTTGCGGTCTTCCTTTATCTAAGATAGCAACAAAAGTAATTTTAAATTTTGATTTAAAAGATATAGAGGAGTTTAAAAAATACAAGAAAGTATCAAAAATCAAAGTCTTTAAGGGTAGACATGTTTATAAAGTGCAAAATCCTAAATTGTATTCAGTCAAAGAGGCTGTGTTTTCTTTTGAAAAAATGATTTCAAGCGAAACAATCCTAGGGCCCGAAATGAAATCTACAGGCGAGGTAATGGGTACGGACAAAAACTTTTACATAGCATATGCAAAGGCGATTGTAGCTACAAGACAAAAATTTAAAACAAGTGGCAATGCTTTTGTCTCAATCAGCTCGCTTGACAAAAATCAAGGGCTTGTATCGATTGTAAAAAATTTACAGGACGCAGGCTTTAACATCTGTGCAACAACTGGCACTGCAGATTTTTTAAGAGCTAATAAGCTAAAGGTTACTAATGTTCATAAAGTGGCTGAAAGTGAGGAGAATATCGTTAAAATGATAAACTCAAATCAAATTGACCTTGTTATTAATACAACCTGCGGGCTTAAGTCAATTAGCGATAGCTTTTCAATCCGTAGGGCGGCCGTTGTTAAGAGAGTCCCTTACTTTACAAATATTGAGGCAGCGGATGTAATAGCAAAATCATTAAGATTAATATCTAAAAAAAAGATAGAGCTTGCAAAGCGAATTTACAAAATTTCGTAGATATATCCGCTCAGCTTTTTTACAAAGCTGACTTAAAAGTCAAAGCCTAGCTTAGTTTTTAGCTTGGCTAGCCTTCGCCAAAAACTTTTAAAATCTAGTCTTTAAAATGTTAATTTGCTAATTTTATAGACAAACCTATATGGCAAATAAAAATAGATACCTTTCGATTCTATTAACTTTAAAAGCTAAACAAAAACATAAAGCTATATTGCTAAACTTAACACAGACGCCCCCGCCCCCCAGCTGACTAAAGGCAGCGGGTGTGTGTTAAATGGGGATAAATGAGAAATGGTATCATCCCCCCACCAAAATCTTTACAAGATTTTGACTCCCCCTCAAGGGGGGAGGAATAAAAAGATTTTTGTTTTTAAAAAAAGAGAGGTATTGTTATGCAGTCAGGGTTATGGAAGAGGTCTAATGTAATTGTGAATATATTAATACAACTAAGTTCTTATTTGGATTTGCTCTAATGTTTTGTTACCTATAAATAGACCTCTTCCCTAACCCCTCCCCTCTAGGATGCCACTCTGTAACCCCTCCCCTCTTAGGGGAGGCTGGGTGGGGTTGTGATAGAGACTAAGAAATATATTTTATATCCCGATTAATCCCCATTAGGCTCGCCACGCCAGCCAG
>CAMDBF010000044.1 GCA_945889175.1 Rickettsia typhi | reverse complement strand
CAAACTCAAATTACTGAACTATGTGCCTTTGTGGACTCTTTTGTTGAAGAAAATGGTGTAAAGCCAAGATTTGTATTTGAGGCAAAAGACAATTCTGCATTAAAAATTGCCATGGAAACAGACTTTACTGCTCACATTGAAGAGGCGGTTAGAATTACAACTAAAACCGAAAGATACGCTAAGCTTGACGAGGTTAAAGCCTTAGTTGTTGCAAAATTTGTGAGTGTCGAAAGTCCTATTTACACAGAAAAGCTTGTTTTAGAAGTTTTTAAGTCTATTCAAAAAGAATTGGTAAGAAAAAGAATTACCAATGACGGTATTAGAATTGATGGTCGTGCACTTGATGAAATAAGACCTATATCTATAAGAACATCAGTTTTGCCTTCTGCACATGGTTCGGCGTTATTCACAAGGGGCGAGACTCAGGCTCTTGTTGCCTTAACTCTTGGTGGCGAAAAGGAGGAGCAAATGATTGAGGGTCTTGATGGCCTTCGAAAAGAAAGATTTATGCTGCATTATAACTTTCCTGCCTTTTCAGTTAACGAAATAGGTCGTTATTCAGGTGCTGGTCGTAGAGAGATAGGTCATGGCAAGCTTGCTTTTAAAGCTATAGAAGGATCTTTGCCATCGAAAGATTTTTACCCTCAGGCTATAAGAATTGTGTCTGAAATATTAGAATCAAATGGTTCATCCTCAATGGCTACTGTTTGTGGTGCATCTTTGGCGCTGATGGATGCCGGCGTGCCTTTTAAAAAGCATGTTGCTGGTATTGCTATGGGTCTTATTAAAGATGGTGATAAAATTGCCGTACTATCCGACATATTGGGTGATGAAGACTTTTTAGGTGACATGGACTTTAAGGTTGCAGGTACAAAAGATGGTATAACAGCTTTGCAAATGGATATTAAAATTACTGGCGTCGATGTTAGTGTTTTAAAAACTGCAATTGAACAAGCGAAAAAAGGTAGAGCTCACATTGAGTCAAAAATGGAAGCTGTAATATCTAAGCCATCTGAGGCCGAAAGAGCATCGGCTCCAAAGTTCTTTTCAATGCTTATAGACCCACAAAGAGTAAGAGAGGTAATAGGTCAGGGCGGTAGTGTTATCAAAGCAATATCGGAGTTCTCTGGTGCTAGCATTGATGTTTCTCGTGATGGAAATATCAAGATTACATCCGATACTAATGCTTCGGTAGCTAAAGCAAGACAGGCAATTGAGGAAGTATTGTTTAAGCTTGAAGAGGGCAAGATTTACGATGTAATTGTAACTAAGGTTGTTGATAGCTATGCAATAGTAAGTACTGAAAGTGGTAAAACAGGCATGCTTCATATCTCCGATGTGTCTCACTCTAACATTGAAAACATTTCTTTTGCACTTTGCGAAGGTGAAAGATTGAAAGCTAAATTACTTGACTCTGGTGATAGCGGTAGAATAAAATTTTCTATTAAAAATATCAACCAAGAGACTGGAGAAGAGTTTAATCCTGAATCTATTAATTTTTAGTATTCTGTAAAATCAATTAATTGACAAAGATTTTCTGTGATATGCTGCAAAACTTAGATTCAAAACCAAAAACATTTTTCTAATGTTGCATATGAAGATTTTGTCAATTTTATGCATTCTGTTAATAGTCTACTTTGTAGTTTCTAAAGTAGCTATTAAATTACTAAAGCTTAAGCTTTTTAAAAAAAATTTACCCCAGAACTTCCTTTACATTAACTCAACATCTTTATCACTTTTAACTAGCATTTGGCTAGGCGTGAGTTTTTTAGCTATGTTTATATTTTTTCATAGTTTTTACGGACACAACAAAACTTTAGAATTTTTTATTGCCGGAGTCGTCTCCCTCTTGTTTTTACTTTTTACAAGTCTGTTTATTTTTCGTAAAATAAAACACACCAAACTGATAAACATATCATCATATGTCGATGGAACAACTAGAATATTTATGAATATCGTTGTTTATGTTTCAATATCAATTACAATCGTTACATTTTGTACTTTGTGCATCGAAAGTCTTAAATTTTTTAAATCAGTCTCCGTTATAGATTTTTTATTTGGACTTAGGTGGTACCCAGATGATTATCAATTTGAAGGAGGAACGGCATTTGGATTTATACCTCTTTTACTTGGCACGATGATGATAGCAATATTATCAATATTAGTAGCCTTTCCAATAGGGGTTTTTTCTGCGATATATATATCAGAGTATGCCGACGATAAGTATAGTGGAATATTAAAATCAGTACTAGAGGTTTTATCGGGTGTTCCAACTATTGTGTATGGATATTTTGCCGCTTTTGTATTTTCGCCATTCTTTGTTAAATTTTGGCATTTTATTGGTTTTAGCGTCTCTTTTGAAAGTGCAATTAATGCATCTTTTGTAATAGGAATCATGATAATTCCCTATGTTGCAAGCCTGTGTTATGATATTTTTAGAGCCATGCCATCTCACTTGCGTCATTATTCTTTTGCAATGGGAATTACGAAATACGAAATGATAAGAGAGGTTTTAATACCCTACTCAAAGCCAAAATTATTTAGTGTTGCAAGCTTGGCTCTTTCAAGGGCTCTTGGCGAGACTATGATAGTTGTGATGTCAGCTGGGCTTATGGCAAACCTCACTTTTAACCCTTTTGAAAGCGTTACAACAATTACCGTCCAAATTGCCGAATTGTTAACTGGTGACAGTGAATTTAGTAGCGTGAAAAGTCTCTCGGCATTCGCCTTGTCTTTTGCTTTATTTTTAACAACCTTGCTTATTAGCTTTGTTTCTATGGTTCTATCTCGTAGGTACGAGGCGAAGTACGGAATTTAATCTCGAATTTTTCTATTTAAGTTAAAAATGATTAAAATTTTTATACTACTACTTTTCCATTTTATCTTGTTTTTTAATTGTTTAGCCAGCGAACAAAAGCTGGATGAGTTGCAAGACGGAGATGGCCGAATAATTAATACCGAAACATCCTATCTTAGAGATGCCTACAAAGCTAAGGCTAACAAAGACTACCGCAAATGTGTAAAGGATATCGAAAAGTACTTTGCAATTAGCGATAGGCAAAAATCCGAAGATTCCAAAATTAAATATGACACTCTTGATTGTTTTAAAAAAACAAAACCACAAAAATACATTGAACTTTCAATTGATATACTAAAAGGTTTGAACGATAAAACTCTAAACACTCCAAAATATGGCACGGAGCAGTTTTACATTTTAGTTAAGGATGTTATGGATCAAGTTGAAGTTATGCAAGCTAAAACAAGCCTCAATCAATTAAGCGAAATGTTTATTAAAGATGATAAATTTATTGCCTTTTGCGCCAAGGCATTTTTGAAATTTGGTGATTACACAAAAGCAATACAACAATTAAAATCCTGTTTGCTGGTAAATATATCAAACCCTATTTGTCAAAAAAATATTGCTATAGCTTTTGATGCAAATGGACAGATTGTTAAAGCGGTTGAATTTTACAAAAACTTTTATAATGACAATTGCTTAACTAATAAAATTCGAAGTATTAATGAGAGCGATGAAACTAAAGAATTGCAAACTGTAGAGTGTAAAGAAGTGAAAAAAAGAATGGATTTTTTAATGAATTAAAATATTTTTTACGATTTGTTGCAGTTTTTAAAAAAACTTCTTGAAAATAAGAAAATCAATGTTAATATATTTTGTCTATTAAGTTAGTTGCTGGTTATTAAATCAGTCTCTTAAAAGTGCCCAAATAGCTCAGTCGGTAGAGCAAAGGACTGAAAATCCTTGTGTCGGTGGTTCGATTCCGCCTTTGGGCACCACTGAAGTAGCTAAATTGAGTCTGTTTATTTTTCGGGCTAATTGTTAGTATTGATAATTTATAATTTTTGTTTGATATGGGACAAAAGACAAATCCTATCGGCTTTAGGTTGCCAGTTAGTAAAAATTGGAGTGCATCTTGGTTTTCAAACACTAATGGATACGGCGAAATTTTACAAAAAGATCTAATTATAAGATCTTTTTTTAATAAAATAAAAAAAGAACTCATGATATCAAGAGTTAAGATTGAAAGACATCAAAAAAAGATACTTGTTTCAATATTTTCTTCAAGACCGAGCCTTGTCATTAAAAAAGGTGGCACAGGAATTGTTGAAATATCGCAGGGTCTTAAAAAACTTTTACCAAATGAAGAGATTTCAATTGATGTTAAAGAGATTAAATCTGCTGATTCTGATGCCGATTCTATAGCTAACTCTATAGCTTTGCAAATTGAAAAGCGTGTACCCTATGTTAAGGCTATGAAGAAAGCTCTTGAACTTGCCGCTAAATCTGGTGTTTCTGGTGTTAAAATTTGTTGTTCTGGTCGTTTGGCTGGCGCTGACATAGCAAGACACGAAACTATTTCCAATGGTTCAGTTTCTTTACATACTATAAGAACCAGAATAGCATATGCAACTGCCTTAGCAAAAACTACATATGGTATCATAGGTATTAAAGTTTGGGTTGCAAAAAAATAATAAGTTTTGAATATTAGTTAAGTTATATTATGTTAATGCCGCAAGGACAGATCCGTAAGTTTAGAAAAGTTAGGCCTCACGGTGTAGCATCTTCTGGTGCTGAGGTTTCTTTTGGTCTTTTTGGACTTAAGGCTACTGAAGCTGGTAGAGTTACAAGTAAGCAAATTGAAGCTTGTAGAAAAATGATAGCTAGAGTAACAAAGAAAACTGGTAGAACTTGGATTAGATGTTTTCCTCACCTACCTGTCACAAAAAGACCTGCCGACATGAGAATGGGTGGTGGTAAAGGTGGTATAGAATTTTATGTATCAGCTGTAAAAGCTGGCATGATATTGTTTGAAATTGATGGAATATCCGAAGCTGAGGCTAAAGAATTATTTCAAAGAGTTTCGTACAAACTGCCTCTTTCTGTTACTTTTGTAAAAAGAAGATTCACCAATATTATTGCTTAGTTTTTTTGAGATAAAAATATGAAATTTGAAGAAATAAAAAATAAAAACATACCTGAAATTAAAAAAGATTTGCAATCTTTGGTAAGATCTTTGATTATAAAAAGATCTGCTGCAAAAAGCGGCGTTGCTGTAAAAGGTCATGAGATGAGAAATATCAAAAAAGATATAGCAAGACTCAACACTGCCCTTACAACGCTATTTTCAAAGAAAAAGATTTAATATAATATTTGTTTATGTCTCAAATTGTAGCTACTGTAGTTTTTATTAAAGACTCAAGCACTGTTAAGGTAAAGATTGAAACTCTTATTGAACACAAGCTTTATAAAAAAAGAGTAAAAAGAGTTACTAATCTTTTGTGTCATAACGGTGATAGTGTTGCTATTGCTGTTGGTGATAAGGTTTTCATTAAACAATGTAAACCTATATCTAAAAAGAAATCCTTTGCAATTGTTACCAAAGCTAGCTAGGTGACTTTTTGCTTTTTGATTTTGTAAAAATGAAATTTTTTTAAAATATATGATTTACTTAGGTAGTAGACTGGTAGTTGCTGACAACTCGGGTGCAAAAATTGTTGAATGTATCCATGTTGATGGCAGTACTGGGACTCAAAGAGGTGATGTTGCATCTACCATCGTTTGTGCCGTAAAAGATGCCGCTCCTAATATGAAAGTTAAAAAAGGTCAGGTTGTTAAGGCTATTATTGTAAGAACAAAGTCAAGAATAAGAAGGGCTGATGGCTCCTATGTTTCTTTCGATGATAATGCTGCAGTTTTGCTTGATAAAAAAGGTGAACTGATAGGTACTCGTGTTTTAGGTCCTGTTGCAAGAGAGATTAGAAGCTTTGGTTTTTTGAAAATTGCATCACTAGCTTCTGAAATTATATAGTTAATATTTTTGTATAAAATTATGTCTAAGGTTAAAAACAGAATTAAAGTCGGCATGAAGGTCGTTCTTAGAGCTGGCTACAAAGCCTACAGAGGAAAAATATTCTCTGTTGTCGATATACAAGGTGAACATGTTTTGCTTGATGATTCTTTTAGAAAAATTAAAAAATTCGTTAAACCAACTCAGGAGAACGAAATGAAAAATATTATCGAAAGAACTGCTCCCGTCCACATATCTAACGTTGCCGCATATGACGAAAAAGCTGGTACTTACGATAAAATTACCTATAAAATTGAAGGCGACAAAAAAATTAGAGTCTTTAAAAAGACTGGTAATGTTGCATCTTAATTATTTAGTATTGTCTTCTTATTTTTATTTAAAGATTTAACTTTTGCTTGCTATGTCCAAATCTATTGCAAACTCGCTTGAAAAATACACAGCATATCTAGCTGAACACAAAGGCAATCCAATGCAATGTCCTAAAATTGACAAAGTATCCCTTACAATATCTGTTGGGGCTCTTGATAAAAAAGAGGTTGCTAAAATACAAGAGGACTTAACAATGCTAGCTGGTCAAAAGGCTCTTGTTACTCTTGCTAAAAAATCAGTAGCATCTTTTAAACTAAGGGAAGGTATGACAGTTGGTGCTAGCGTAACTCTTAGAAAGAAAAAAATATACGAATTCATGGACAGACTGGTCTACATAGCTCTGCCTAGAGTTAGAGACTTTAAGGGTCTTAAGGCTTCCTCGGTTGACAATAGCTTTAACTACGCTTTTGGCTTAAGGGATTCAACTGTATTTCCTGAGGTTTCTTACAATACATCATTGTCAAAACAAGTTGGTATTGGTATATCTTTTTCAATTAAAAATGCAAAAAGCAAAGAAGACGTTGTAAAACTTCTTAAAATATTTGACCTACCGGTTTTTTAATAAATTACTGTCAAAGATTTTTTGCAAATCTTAAAATCACATATCTTCTATCAAGAAAGGTAGACTAAAAAATATAGAACCCAAGAGGCTGTAAGAAAATAAATAATTGCTCCATTTTTACATGCAATATTTGTTCTTGATTTTACTGCCGATATTTAGGTTAAAAAAGGTGAAAAAATAGATTCTACTCTTAAACAACATCTTAAAACAGTCATTCTTTTAGAATGCAAATCTTTCAAATGAAAATACCTACAAGGTAACAAGTTACTTTGCTAACCGCAAAGTTTTAACGATCCTAAATTTTGCATATTGACAAACAGAAAGTATGGAAATTTTATTCCAACATAGAAAAAGAAAATGCTCTTGATGACGAGCCATTTTTTGAATTTAATTTAGATTCCATGTCTAAATACTCATCTGAGATGATGCTGAGATTTCATTACTATAACTTTGATGCAGTGCAGATATCAAACTTTGCCAAACAATCAAAATATAATAGACCTCTTCCTTAACCCCTCCCCTCTTAGGGGAGGCTGGGTGGAGTTTTGACAGAGCTTAAAAATAATATTTCTACTTAATTACTTTTACTTTAATTTTTGGTTAAAAAAATATACTTTATCCCAATTAAACACACACCCGCTTGCCCCAATTGATTAAAAAGTGCCAGCTGG
>CAMDBF010000043.1 GCA_945889175.1 Rickettsia typhi | reverse complement strand
TCTTTAGGCTCGCCACGCCAGCTTGCCTTTGGCAAGCATGGGGGGGTGGCGTGCGAGCCTTATATTCCAGAGAGCTTTGTTTTAAAGAAGAGAGGTGCCTTAATGTAGAAAAGATTGCTATGTAGCAGGGGTTGTGGAAGAGGTCTATTTTATCCCATTAGTACGCACTCCCGCTGGCAAAGCCAGCTGGGGGGAGGTGGTGTGTGTTAAGTTTAGTAAGATAGTTTTATGTTTTGGTATGACTTTTAAAGTTAATAGAGTTCAAAGAGGTCTATTAATTATATTTTAGTTAGCAAAGCCTAGCTTGCTTTATGTCAAGATATGCTTGGATAAGTTCTAAGATTGTTCTTTGCTTTGCGATGGAGTGTGGTTGTTTGTTTCTTTTAGTTTTTTTTCCACATTGGCTGGAACAAAGCTTGATATATCCCCCCCTATTTCAAAAACATTTTTAATCATGCGTGAAGATATAAAGTGCATATCGTCACGGGATGGTAGAAAGATTGTGTGAATCGTGCTTTCAAGCCTGTAGTTAATTGCTGACATTTGAAACTCGTATTCAAAATCCGAAAATGCTCTTAGGCCACGCACAATAACATTTGCACCAGTATTTTTTGCAAAATCGATTAATAGACCCGAAAAGCCACAAACCTCAACATCAAGACCAAAGTTGTTCATTGCATCCTTTACCATTGATATTCTGTCCGGTGCAGAGAACATTGTATTTTTTAGATGATTATCCTCAACAACTGCAACTATAAGGCTTGGAAAGATTGCTCTTGCCCTTTTTATTAAATCAAGGTGGCCATTTGTTATTGGGTCAAAGGTTCCGGGGTATATTGCCTTCATATCGCTGTTAGTTAAGTTCATTTTCAAAGATTTGATTGTAGGTTTCTGGTCTGCGGATTGTAATAAGCTTTTGGTCTTTTGTAATCAAATACTCGCCTATAAGGGGTCTTGTATTGTATCTGCTGGACATTACGCTACCATATGCCCCAGCATTAGATATTAAGAGGGTGTCGCCTTGCTTTACCTCTGGTAATTCAAGATTTTTTGCAAAGGCACAGGCACTTTCGCAAACGGGTCCCACTATGTCGTACTTGTGTTGGTGATTTGAATTTTTTAGGTTAAAAATACTATGCTTTGCCTCGTAAAGGGCGGGTCTTATTAAGTCGTTCATGCCGGCATCAAGAATTGCAAAAAGCTTACCGCCCGCCTTTTTAACATATAATACTTTACTCAGTAAAATTCCCGCCCTTGCTGCAATAAATCTACCCGGTTCAATAATAACCTTTACCTTAGACTTGAGTTTTTCGCTTGCTTTAAAGATTACTGATGCGTATTCTTCGGGTGGAAGTACAAACTCATCTTGATACTTAACTCCAAGCCCGCCACCAAAGTCTATGGTGCTTAAGTTGTAACCTAAATCAACAAAGTGATTATGAAGATTGACAAGCTTTGTAAAAACATCTTCAAGTGGCTCAATCTCGGTAATTTGAGAGCCTATGTGAGTTGAAAAACCATTTAGCTGTAGGTTTGTGAATTTTTTTAGCCTAACATCCAAGCCATCAATAATTTCGCTATAGGCAATACCAAATTTATTATCTTTTTTGCCGGTTGTAATATGCTTGTGAGTTTTTGCATCAATGTCGGGGTTCATTCTTACGCAAACTCTTGCTATTTTATTTTTTTGATTTGCAATTTCATTGATAAACTCAAGTTCCTCAAAGGATTCAGCATTTAATTGTAAAATGTTGGTTTCTATTGCAAGTTCAATTTCGGCTCTTGTTTTACCAACGCCAGCAAAAACAATGTTATTAGGATTTATTCCGGCCTCTTTTGCCCTAAGTATTTCACCGCCAGAGACAACATCTGCACCGCTACCAAGATTTTTAAGAAGCTTAGCAATATTTATGTTTGAGCATGATTTAATTGAAAAGCAAATTAAGTATTCATGTTTTTTAAAGTAAGAAGACAAGAGTGCATCTAAGGCTAGATAATGCCCCTCGAGTATTTCCTGAGAGTATATGTAGCAGGGGGTTTGTATATGCTCTTGATTAAGTATTGTTGATAAGTCAAAGTGTTTGCTAGCGTTGTGGTTCTTTGTGTTTAAGTTCCATTGCAATTTGTTAGCAGAGTCGTAGCTAAAAAACATAAAAAAATACTATGAATCTACAAAATACTATTTATGCAAAATTTTACACAAAATTTTACCACATGCAATAATTACTTTATAAACATATGAAAAAATTTATCGCTTATGCCACTGTCAATCATTCTTTCGGGGTGAGGCATTAGTCCTATTACATTTTTAAATTCGCCTCCAATAATACCTGCAATATTATTTAGTGAGCCGTTTGGATTGCTAGACTCATCCATTACACCTTCCTTGGTAGAATATTTAAATGCAATTAAATTATTGTCCTCAAGATATTTTATTTTATCAGCCTCGTCAAAATAACGACCATCAGCATGTGCTATTTGTACTTTAAAAACATCATCAAGAGATTTAAAAGCCTGAGAAGCGTTTTTATTTGTTGTTAAAAAAACATTTTTACATTTAAAATGTCCGCTAGTTGTTCTAAGTAATGCACCTGAAAGTATCTTGCTTTCGGTTAAGATTTGAAACCCATTACATATCCCAATAACCCAAGCCCCTCTTTTTGCATGATTTGCAACATCTTGCATAATTGGCATTTTTGCAGCTATAGCTCCTGATCTTAAATAATCTCCGTAAGAAAATCCTCCTGGGATTAATACTAAGTCGTAATTTTTTTCAAGCCCATCTTTGTAAAAGATTTTATTTACTTCAAAGCCTACCCTTTGCAAAGCATTAACGGCTTCTTCGTCGCAGTTTGAGCCTAAAAATTGTATGACGGCAGCTTGTTTTTTCATATATTAAACCAATATTAATTAAAAAGTTTTTAAGTTTTAAAGAAATATCTTCTTTGTTTCAATATTTTTTATTGACAATTACACAAATTTATTTTTAAATGTAGTTCTAAATAATTTTTGAGTCTTTATTTTAGTTTGTATTTTGCATGAATAATGTTTTAAAAAGCACAACTGTTAGCATTATGTCAAAAAATAGTGACATAATCACAAGTTTGGGCATTAATATTAACGACACTGGCAATGCCGCTCTTCAAATTGTATTGCTTACTTTTAGAATCAGCTACCTTTCAGTTCACTTTAAAAAGCATGCAAAGGATCATTCAAGTAAAAGAGGCTTGTTGAAAGCTGTAAGTCAAAGAAAATCTTTGATTTCTTATCTACAAAAAAGAAATCCTGTTTTGCTTTCAAAAATCGTTCAAAAGCTCGACATAAGAAATACTGCTTTAGTATAGATTTTACAAGGGTGACTAGCTCAGTTGGTTAGAGCAACTGCCTTACAAGCAGTAGGTCAGGGGTTCGAGTCCCTTGTCACCCACCAAATTTAAGAATTTTATTAGTATTGATTTTAATTACTCTTTTGTATGGCAGGCGCTAAGATAAAAAAAAAGAAGGATGTTATAAATGTTCGTCTTGTAAGTACAGCAAAAAAAGCTGATGGTTCATCAACAGGCTACTTTTATATTAGAACAAGAAATCCTAAAAAACTGACAAATAAATTGCAATTTAGATTATACGATCCAATTGTAAGGCAGCATATTCTTTTTACTGAGGAAAAAGAAAGACATCAATCTTAATTTTATTTTTTTATTAATATTCTTTTTATTTTTTTGAAATGAAGGAAATTCAATTCGTTCAGAACAACAATTTTCAATTTGCAGCTTTGCAACTTAAAAAATATATTCAAAAAGCAGCAAAATTTGCTAAACTTAAAAGCAAGGAATCTTTTACACCTAATCCTGAGGTTAGAAGAAAAGAAGCTAAAAAAAGAAGACAAAAATACATGGATTTCTACAAAAAAAGAGAGCTATACCAAAACTAAAATCCTTAGTTACAAGTCTTAGGATGATGAATGTTGCTATTTTAATATCTGGCACTGGCTCAATAATGCTAGCTATTATCAAACATTTTCACCTTAAGTATCAAAACAAAATATCCTTTACTGTAATATCAAACAATCCAGATGCGATTGGTCTTAAAAAAGCTAATGACATCGGCGTTAAAACAATATCCATAAATCATAAAAATTACAAAACAAGAGAGCAATTTGACACCGAATTAAACTTGAAGCTACAAGATTTGAAAATTGATTTTGTCGTACTTGCTGGATTTATGAGAATTTTAACAAAGAAATTTGTGGAATCTTGGAGTGGTAAAATGACAAATACACATCCATCCTTGTTACCAGCATTTAAAGGTTCAAAAGCCGTTAGAGACGCTCTGGATTACGGAGTTAAAATTACAGGAACAACAGTTCACTGGGTAAGTAGTGATGTTGATTGCGGCAAGATTATTGCTCAGGATGTTGTAATAATAAACCAAGATGATAAGGAGTTAAGTTTGCAGGAAAAAATTAAACAAAAAGAACAAGTTTTATATCCAAAAGTTTTAGAGGAAATATTTATTAAATTTTTATGAATAATAAAAAAGGATTTTTTGGTCAGGACAAGAGTAAAAATTTTCAAATGGAAAAGCTTCAGGAAGTTCATCAACAGGAAGCTCCTTTGCTAAACGAAAAACCAAAGAATAAATTTAGCATCAAAAAAATCTTCATGATTGCACTTGTTGTTTTAATTGTAATATCATTTGGAGCTTGGGGAGTTTTTGATTTTGTATTAACTTACACAAGTGGCAGGGGTTATATTGCAAAGGTTGGTAGTCACAAAATTAGCATTAACGATTTTAACAGAGAGTATAAAACACAAATTGCAAAACTTACAAATCAATACGGCGAAAGCGAGCAACTTAATGCAATTACAAACTCACAAGAGTTTAGAAATATTGTATTATCCGATATTATTAATAAAGCACTTGTTGTTCAGGAGTTTAAAGGTAATGGTCTTGCATTAAGCAAGGCAAGTTTGATAAAGCTTGTTAAAGAGGATGTAAATTTTCAAAATGGCGGAGAATTTGACTCCCAAAAGTTTAATCAATACTTAAAAATGACAGGTCAAAACGAAGAGTCTTACTTAAGGCAAAAAGAATATGAAATTGCAAAAGATATAATTCTTAATCCTGCGATTAGCCATTATCATGATTTTACAAAATTATCGCAAATTGTTCTTCAGGCTAATAATCAAACAAGGGAAGTTAAGCTTTTTTACTTTACCCCATCTCTTGTTAATCAAAGTAATGATGCAATCAGCGATACAGAAATTGAAAACTTTTACAATACAAACAAAGAGCAATTTTTAGTAAGCGAAAAACGCTATGCAGACTATATTGACATCTACGATGCCGTTGCAAGTAACATCAAAATTAGCGATGCAGAGATGCAGGGCTTTTACAATACAAAAATTAAATCACGCTATTACGGTCAGGAGACGCGTAGTTTTTACTCAGCTCTTTTTGCAAATCAACAACAGGCGACAGATGCTCTTGCAAAAATTAAAGCAGGCGAGTCTTACGAAAAGATAGTTTCTCAAGCTTTAAAAAAAGATATTAATCAAATGAAATTTGAAAATGTCAAGCAAGGCGATTTTGACAAGCAGATATCAGATGTTGTATTTAGCCTTGTTCCAAGTGGCGTGTCGCAAATTGTTAAAACAGATCTTGGTTTTTACATAATTAAACTCATATCTAAGCAGTTAAACTCTGCACCTGCTTTTGATAAGATTAAAACTCAAATTAAGGACAGTATTATTCTTGAAAAAGCTTGTCAAAAAACAAGGGAAATATATAATGTTGCTGAAGACTTTTCGATAAAAAATCCTTCAATCGAAGACTTAAAAAATCAGATTCCGTTTAAGTTTTCTTCGGTAAAGTTTGACAAGTTACAAATAAAAAGCTTTATTGAGTCTGCAGTTTTTAAAGCATCACCTAACTCATCTTATCCAGTATTTATTAGTGACGAACAAAATCCTGCATCTTGCAGATATTATATTTTTAAAATTACAAAAACTGAAAATGCTTACTACAAACCACTACAAGAGGTAAAAATTCAAATCATTGATGTAATCAAAAACCAAAAGCAGCAAAAAGCATTGTTTGAAGTGGCAAATAAATTTACTGCATCCTCCAGTACTTCCTCAGAACAAGATGTTCAAATTGTAACAAAAACCCTTTTGGCAAAAAGTAGCGATGCAAAATTTTACCCACAAGCTATTGTAGGTGAAGTCTTTAGCCTTAATAGCGACTTAACCTCGCCTAAAAAAACCAAGCCAGTAGAATTTAACGATGGATATGTTGTTGCTCTTTTTGTAAGTAAGCATAATCCAAATCTAAATCCCGAGCAAAACAAAGAAGAGCTTGCAAAACTTAAAACCAAGCTTGAACAAACCTTTTTGGCAAATAATTTTAAGCTTTTTAACGAAGCCCTAATGCAAAAACACAAGGTAAAAATCTACGACAAATCCTTCGCCATGTTAAGTTAATTTGTAAAAATGATTGATAAAGCACTCGATTTATAATATAATCGAAGAATATCAAATTATTTATTAAAATGCAATTGTGTTGAAGACTTTGTATTCTTTACTCCTTGTGCTTTACTTCTTATTACTTTCAGCCTCCTGCGGAAAGACTGGCGAAAAAATTGCCGTACAATATTCCTATTCAATGAGCAGACTGACAAGGCAAGATGCCCCTTACGAAATTAGACTTGGTCTTTATGAAGGCTGTGTTACTGGCATTTGGGCAAGGTCTAACCCATTTTACAGATATTTAGTATCCTACAGACAAAACCCAAGCCTTGTCTACAATGAGGTCTATAAATATGCTTGGAACAGGGCTTATAATGTGTGCTTTCAAATGAATAATGCTGACGGATTCACAGTTGTTGGTGGTAAGGCTTGGAATAATAGATTAAGCGGAATATTTGATATTAGGGATGCCCAAAACTGGAAGGCTCTTACAGTTGGTGGCTCGCCAGATCAGGCTCCTAACTGGGTTTTTGATGAAAATAGTAATAATGCAATACCCGGTACCGCCGATGCAAACAAAGTTGGTAACTTTTTTGGCTTTTGGGGTACCTGTCAGTTTTGTTAGTTTTTTTTACTTTTTTTGGCAAAATATTGACTAGCACTTTGTTTTGCGATTTTACCTTGTGGACGGGATATATATATTGCATCATCTGCAACATCATTGTCTACAACACTTGCGGCGGCAATTAAAGAGCTGTTGCCAATATTTACAGGTGATATAATGCTTGCATTTGAGCCAACAAACACATTGCTACCAACCTTCGCCCTGTGTTTAGATACTCCATCGTAATTGCAAAATACTACGCCAGCACCTATGTTTGTATCCCGCCCTATGTTTGCATCGCCTATGTAACTTAAATGCCCAGCCTTTACACCTTTTTCAAGATTGCTATTTTTTACTTCAACAAAATTACCAATTTTTACATCCTTTGCAATAATACTTTTACCCCTTACTCTTGCAAATGGACCAATCGAAGCCCCTTGTATGCAAACACCCTC
>CAMDBF010000042.1 GCA_945889175.1 Rickettsia typhi | reverse complement strand
GTATATTTTTTTAACCAAAAATTAAAGTAAAAGTAATTAAGTAGAAATATTATTTTTAAGCTCTGTCAAAACCCCACCCAGCCTCCCCTAAGAGGGGAGGGGTTAAGGAAGAGGTCTAATAAATTCAAAAAGAGTCTGTTGAATTAGATGCTAGTTTTAACTCCAATGCAAATCTACACTTTGCAAGCATATTTAAAGTTTTGACTTGCCTCGTCAAAATACAAACACTTAGAACACACCCCCTTAAGCATGCACTGCATTTGCTTGTGTTTTAGAGTGTAAACATCATCTGCTAGGCTTTTGTTTAAGCTTGCATCCTCTAGCAAAATTGCAAATAAAAGCGTCCTACCGCTAGGTTTTGTTTTAACATCTTGATAGCTAAGCACCGATACATCTTTGCTTTTAAGATAATCTTTAAGAGCTTTAACAGCATAATCTGCATTAGGCGAGTTACTATATATGATGACATTTTTATACCCATAGTAGTCAATAAGGCTTGGGGATGGCGTAAGGCTAATTTTATCCCCAGTGTTAAGCTTTGTTATTAAAGCATTACTTGCTCTGCCGCATTGCTTTATGTATAGGTCAAGAGTATTATTTGTATAATCAATATCTGCAATTGTAATTGGCATTGGTTTAAACTGCCCAGATTTTAAGCCAGAGTTTAAAACTTGTATTTTGCAAATATCTGCAGGCTGCACCTTGTAATAATCTATTAAATTTGATTTAATTTTAAGCTTAATAAAGCCATCGTCCATGCGTGATATTGATACAACTTTTGATGAAAAATCTAGCTTACCATCAAAGCTCTTACTGCCAGAATCAAGCAAATAATGCAGTATATCTATATAATTATTTTTTGCACTTGCAATTGCCTTAACTACTGAACCTGAATACTCGGGGCTCATATCCCCAATAACTTTATAAGCAAGGCCGCAATCCTCACCAAGACTTATATTTTTTTGCTCCGTGCCAAAGGCGGTAATTAAAGTGCCTGCCTTAACATTTATGCCATTATTTAAGCTTAAACTATCTAAAGCCCCATGCTTATCATTCGCCGATGTTACTGCCGTATTTTGATAAAATCTCACCCCCTGAGCAATGCAATCCTCAAGCTCATCGTGGTTTAACCTATAGGCTGGGCTGTCCTGTAGCCTTTTGTGATATAAAATACTAACCTCAGGGTTTTGCACCCCCTTTGCTTTAAGCAGGGCTAGGGCTTCGGTAGCGCAGTCCGTTGCGGTAAGGCCGCCGCCAATTATAAATACAGGGCTTTTAAGGTTAATAATATTATCGTTATCAATACTATGATTTGCAAAAGCGTAGGAAGAATGCAGGCTCATTAAAAAGTTTGAAGATGTAATAAAGCCAGCCTTAATAGAGCCCAAACCATTAATACCTGCCCCGCTAAGCTTAGGCTCGCCGCTACCAAGGGCTAAAATTGCATAATCAAAACCCTTTGCTGCAAAAAATTTAAGATTAAAATTATTATCAATTCTAACGCCGCCCTCGGCTTTAAAGTTTGACCTTCTAAAAAGGATAATCTTTGCAAGCTCTAAAAGATTTTTATTCCACCTTGCAGTAATGCCATACTCCATCACCCCGCCAAAGGCTTGGGATGTTCTGCTTTCAAGATTTTGTTTTAAAATATCACTACAGTTTTCTATTGGATTAAGATATTCTGGCTTTAAAGCACTTAAAGCTAGGCCATCAATAGCTAAAACATTTACCCCGTGTTTTGTTAAGTAATGTGCCGAGGCTATGCCAGCTGGCCCTAGGCCTGCAACTACAACATTTTTATCTTCAAAATCTTTGGATTTTGTAATTAAATTATAATTTGCGGTTTCAAGCGGGTTGTAAAGAGTTAGCAAGTTATAAAGCTCAAAGCCGTAGGGCAAATATAGGCAGTCCTCAACTATCTGGCTTTCAAGGGAAGGAATGTCAACAGGAGTTGTTTTTTGATAGATACAGGCCTTTGAACAATCGTTGCATATCCGCCTACCAGTAAGAAGCATAAGGGGGTTATCCAGCATGCCAATTAACAAGGCGGCAAGATGGTAGCCTTTGGATTTTGCAAAGTTCATCTCCGAGATTTTTTGGTCTAGGGGACAGCCCTGCTTAGACTCATCAAAGCCTGTTCTACAATAATCTTTTTTTTGATTATGGCAGTAAATACAATAGTTAGCCTGCCAAGATACTTCCGTTAAATTTGGTTTTTTGTCAAATAGGTCAAAGCCTTTTCTGTCAAATTGCTTTTTGGTTGTAATTAGATTACTTTGGGTATCTAAGTTAAAATCAAAGAGCCTCATCCAATCAATCTTTTGCGGAATGTTAAATAAACAAGAGCCCTCGTGTAAAGCCTTGCCATCCTCGCTTAAAAGCACAAAGGCGGCGTATTGTAAAAGATTTGTATAGAGTTCCTCGTTTTTTGTTTCGTTGTTTGCCGAGGCGATAATAAGCTCTGCAAAGCTCTTGTCAAACAACTCCTGCGAGGCGTAAAAGCCCTGTTCTGTAAAATACTGCTTTAATTTTAACACCTCTTTAAGGTCAATAAGATCTAGGCTTGGATACTTTTTACTTGCAATACGCATTATAACATATCGCTTAACAAAAATTATGTCCTTGCTAAGATTATATTTATCGTTAAGCCTTTCTAAGCTTTTGTGTAAGCTAAATAAGTCGCACAAAAAAGCCTCAAATATTATTGCAATTTTTATTAAGTATTCCGAAGTTAGGCAAAGCTCTTGCTCTCTTGCTTTATTTAGCTCGTTAAAAGCATCCTCGTCGCTTAATTGCAAAAACGACAAAAAGCCATTGTCAAAAGCCTCGTAAGCCTGCCTTGCTGAGTTATAAATGCAAAATTTTTGGCTCATAAGTGCTAACAAAGCTTAATATTTTACATTTAGCCTATTTAGATTCTTGGGTTTTAAATGAATATGTTTGTATCTTATGTAAAATAACCAAAAGGATTACTGTTGCTGACAGAATATAGAATGTTGCAGCTATAATTACTACAATAAATATTTTATCAAATGTACTTATACCTACCGTCTTGGTAAAAAGGTATAAAATATTTGTAATAATAATAAATAATGGGCTGTATATGCAATAGTCAAAATGTCTATAAAATCGACTCTTTTCCTCTGGGCGGTTTTGTAATAACTTAAGTCCAGCATATTTGTTGTGATCTATTGTCAAAACAATACCCTTTAGTGTAATAAAAAACGATATGATGACAGTTGAAAATATAAAAGAAACAGAAGATCCGCCAAGCCAAAATTGCATTATCTGATTATTACAATCTACAAAAAATATAGATGCAACAAAACCAAATACTGCGAAAAACAGTGATGTGTATTTTTCGACTATTAGTAAAAATTTTTGATTCATATTTTTAATATATTAAATTTGTAAGCATTTTGTATCTCTTTTTTAAACCATTCTTTGTTTGGTTCTAATGGTATTACAGATTGATAATTAAGCTTATGCTTAATTAGATCGTAGACTGCTTGGTCTGGACCATGATGTATTTTAAAAGAACTATAATTATCGTTTAAATTTTTAGTTTCTTGAAATATCTTGTCTTTTGGTAACGACATGCCCTTTTTCGCTTTAATAGTAATTTTTACAGTTCCAACTTCAGCATCCACAAGTGGAGACCAAGACAATGTATTAATAAGAAATAGCGATTGCTGCTTTGAACCATTTTGCGATACTGTAACAGTTTTAATATCTTTTATATCCTTCCAATCTTTTTTATTAATTTTTAATGCAAAATCTATATTAAACCCTATATCATTAGTATTGATAAAATTTTTTAAGGTGGAAATATTTATTCCATTTTTATTATTTTGCAAAAGACAAACTTTTTTCTTTACATTGAATATACAATAGTTTGTATTTGATAAATACTTAGCATTATCAAGGTTAGAATTTTTATCATCATAAACCTCTACCATAACTGGTTTTTTATTGTATTTTTCTATTTCAAGTAAAATTAATTGCTCTTCATCTATTTTAATATCTTCTTTGTGAGTAATACGATACCTAATGTCGTCCACAGAGTATTCAAAATTTATTATTTTGCTATTTATCACTTGAGCGAGTTTTGATGTATCGCTTATAATGTCAAAAAATAACACATTAAAGCTTGCCATAATTTTTTGAAACTAACAACTATAAACTTACAACTACAAGTAAAATGATAAAGTTTGCAAATTAAAAGTCAATCATTGATTTTATCTTGCAAATAGATTTTTACACCCTATCATAACTCTCTGTCTCGGCTTTGGCACCGCCGTGGGTAACTGCCCCGTATCTAGCTGACGACACAAGCTGTTTGTATTTGTAAAGTACCCCGCTTGTATGCTTGTTTTGCCTTGGTTTAAAGATGACACGGCGTTTTGCAAGCTCTTCATCGCTGAGTTTTACTTCAAGCTTTTTGTTTTTTGCATCAATGATAATAATATCACCGGTTTGAATAAGCCCTATAACACCGCCTTCGTAAGCCTCAGGGGATACATGACCTATGCACAAACCTCTTGTGCCACCGCTAAATCTACCATCGGTAATAAGGGCAACATCCTGCCCAGCACCCTGCCCAGATAAAGCCGCAGTTGTTGAGAGCATCTCCCTCATGCCAGGGCCGCCCTTTGGCCCCTCGTATCTAATAACTAAAACATCGCCGGTTTTATATTTACGCTCCTGCACAAAGGCAAAGCAATCCTCTTCGCAGTCAAATACAACGGCCGGACCCTCGTGGTATTCTTTTTTTGAGCCTGCAACTTTAATTACGGCCCCGTCCTGCGCTAAATTACCGCTAATTACAGATATGCCGCCCCTTGGCGAGATAGGGTTTGTAATTGGTCTTACAACATCTTGCCCTGCGGGTAAAGTGACGGACTCAAGATTTTCAGCAATTGTCTTGCCAGTTACAGTTATACAGTCGCCGTGCAAGTAGCCGCCTTTTAAAAGCTCTTTTAACACAACACTCACGCCGCCAACATTAAACATGTCTACTGCATTATATTTGCCCCCTGGGGTCATGTCGGCAATGTGAGGAGTGTTTTCAAATATTTTTGAAATTTCAAAGATGTCAAAATCAATACCAGCCTCATTAGCTATTGCAGGTAGGTGAAGGCATGCGTTTGTGGATGCCCCCGTTGCAGCGACAACCATTGCTGCATTTTCAAGCGATTTACGAGTTACTATGTCTCTAGGTTTAAGTCCAAGCTTTATTAGATTTTCAATAGCAAAGCCAGTTTCGTAGCATTTTTCATCCCGATATTCGTAAAAAGAGGATGGTGCACCAGAGGAAGCATTGGGCATGGCAAGTCCTATTGCTTCACTAACACAAGCCATTGAGTTTGCAGTAAATTGCCCCCCGCAAGAGCCTTCACCGGGGCAGGCAGTTTTTTCAATCTCCTCAAGCTCTTCGGCGGTAATTTTACCTGCGTAATACATGCCAACAGCTTCAAAAACATCAACAATTGTTGTAGGTCTGCCCTTGTGATTACCAGGTAGTATTGAGCCACCGTATAAAAATATTGAAGGCACATTAAGCCTCACCATCGCCATCATCATACCTGGCAAGCTTTTGTCGCATCCTGCAAGAGTAATTAAAGCATCGTAGCAGTGCCCCCGCATTGTAAGCTCAACAGAGTCGGCAATTACCTCGCGGGATGCAAGGGAGCTCTTCATTCCCTCGTGTCCGTTTGCAATGCCATCCGTCACTGTAATGGTGGTAAATTCTCTAGGGGTGCATCCAGAGGCAAAAACACCTTTTTTAACAATCTGCGCTTGGCGGGACAAGCCTATGTTACAAGGTGCTGTTTCGTTCCAAGCGGAGCAAACACCAACAAAAGGCTGATAAATTTGCTCTTTTGTCATGTTCATTGCATAATACATGGCTCTATGGGGGGCACTTTTTGCACCCTCCTTTACATATCTTGATGGAAGTTTATTTTGGTAGTTTGGGTCGAATATTTTCATAACTTTTTGTGATAAATACAAGAAATTTTTACTAAATGATAAACCAACTCAAGCAAAATAGCAAGTGTTTTAAATTAGTACATAAGCAATGAAAACAGAGCAAATTGAGCTTTTAAAAGGTATATTTGAAATGGATGAGACTTATATTAAATCTAAGAAAGATGATAAAGATGACAACGATTTAAACGGCACAGGAAGAAGAGAGAATAATACATCAGTTGTTGCTATTAAAAAGAAAGGTGGAGATATTAAGGCTTTTGCAACAAGCAATACTACAGGTTTTACTTTAGTTAATCTTGCTTTAAGTGTTGCTAAGGTGGGTAGTGAGTTTCATACTGATGAATACTCTGCTTACAAAAGATTTAATGAGTTTTACAATCACAAAAGCGTTAAGCACGCAATTGAATAGTATCTAGTGAGGGCGTGCATTGTAATAGTGTTGAGGGCTTCTGGTCGCTTTTAAAAAGAGGTATAAAAGGGCAGTTTCACTGGATTAGTAAGAAGTATTTACAGTCTTATATAGATGAGTTTGAGTTTAGGTATAATAAGACTAAATGTGTGGATTTGGGAATGGGTGAAGTTGTGGGGAGGTTGCTTGCGTCAAGATAATTATAGTAAATTTTTTACTTGACAGAGTTGATTGAGTGAAAATTTTTCTTGAAAGTTAAGTATTTAATGTATATAATTTATTATCGGTGGATTGTTAGATAGACCGAAGCCCTAAGTTCTGCTTAGGTGGTTAATGTAGGGCTATCTGATTCCACCGCTTCTTTTCCAACGAACTTTGCTTCGTACGCTTGAAACATCCAATGTCTATATAAATCGTTTCTAATTCTATCTAAATCTCGTGCTTGTCCGGTAGTTTGTCCAAAGCTAAAAAACTTATATTGTGTCTCTGGTGGCAAATTTTGTATTCTTGCTTTAATTAAATTCCAGGATTTAATCTTTGCTTCTGTTCTTTTTCCTGCTCTCTTAACTACTGTACCATTTTTTGCGACAACATCTTGTTTTACTTCATTTTGTTTGTTTAACTTAAACTGAATCGACCCAAGAATAATATCAACAATTTGCATTATATCATCTTTTGCTGAATCAACTTCCGTTATCTCTTTGTAACAAAGACCGTTGTTTTTTATAGAAATCCAATTTATAAACATTGCAACTTTTTCTTTCTTATCTGGTAATTTATCAATACGAATTGATGTATTGTTGCGTTCACTAAGACTTAATCCAAAGATATGTTTTAAAAATTGATAGTATAATAAAAAGAAACCATGTTCTCTTTGATAATCATCTGGTCTATATTCAAACAATTTACTTGTGAAAAGAACTCTAAATTTAATTTTATCATTTTTTATCAAATCAAATGCTATATTGATTAATCTCAAATATGATTCAAGGTTTTGAGGTTTGATGTATTGCCATTTGTACTCACCTTTATAACCTCCTTCAAGAATACGAAAATTACGTAAAATATTAACAATTTCATATAAGTCTTTTCTTTTAATAATAAGACCCCCATAAAAATTTGCAAATCTCTTACCATTCTTAACGCTCTCATCGCAATATATAATATACTTCTCCATTTTAGTTAATCATAAAAAACAACTTGTAATAAACAAAGCTATTTTTTATGATTAATAAAGTTAATTGTCAACAAAAAGTCTTAAAGTGTACAAGTACCAGTACATAGGGCACCCTTAAAAAACATTAGACCTCTTCCACAACCCCTGCTACATAGCAATCTTTTCTACATTAAGGCACCTCTCTTCTTTAAAACAAAGCTCTCTGGAATATAAGGCTCGCACGCCACCCCCCCATGCCAGCTAAAGCTGGCTGGCGTGGCGAGCCTAATGGGGATTAATCGGGATATAAAATATATTTCTTAGTCTCTATCACAACCCCACCCAGCCTCCCCTAAGAGGGGAGGGGTTACAGAGTGGCATCCTAGAGGGGAGGGGT
>CAMDBF010000041.1 GCA_945889175.1 Rickettsia typhi | reverse complement strand
GAAAGAAGAAGCTTCTTGAAAAGCAAAAAAAAGGTAAAAAAAGAATGAAGGAAATCGGCAACATCGAAATCCCCCACTCAGTATTTGTCGAAGCCCTCAAGGTTGACGGGGATTAGGGGTTGTTAATTTGCAAAATTTATTTATTGAATGTAAATTTAAAAAGTATAATATAATTGACAAAAAACAAGGTATAATTTTTAGCTTAGCATTATTATCTGATTGTTCTTTTTTTGTTTAGCTTTGTATGGTTGGTGGTATATCTTTATTCTCTAATGTTGGAATTGATGAATTTTACCTAAAAGATTATGGCATTAAGATAAAAGTGGCTAATGAGTTGCTTGAAAATAGATCTAAATTCTACTCTCATGTGTACCCTGATGTTGACATGGTTTGTGGAGATATTACAAATCAAGATATTTTTAATTCCTTAATTTTCAAATATAATCAAAATCAGTGTGATTTTTTAATAGCAACTCCGCCGTGTCAAGGTATGAGTGTGGCAGGAAAAATGAAAAAGGACGATGAAAGAAACACTTTAATAAAAAAGGTTATAGAGTTTATAAAAATAACAAATCCATCAAATATCTTAATAGAAAATGTTCCTCAGATTTTTAATTTTAATATAATCAATAATAATCAAGAAGTGAACATATTTAACTATATTAAAAGCGAATTAGAACCTCTTGGTTACATGATAAATGCAGATGTGCTTGACGCATCTGATTACGACACTCCGCAGCATAGAAAAAGAGCAATTTTTTTAATATCTAAAATAAAAAAATGGGAGTTCCCAAATAAATGCAGTAAAATATCTGTTCGTGATGCCATAGGTGATCTACCATCGTTGGAGAGTGGAGAAGTATCTAGTATTAAGTATCATTATGCAAAAAAACATAGTCCAGAACATATTTTATGCATGAAGCATACTCCAACTGGAAAAACAGCATTAGATAACGAAATTTACTTTCCTAAAAAAGAAGGTAGAAAGATAAGAGGCTTTTCAACGACCTATAAAAGAATAGATTGGGACAGACCATCTCCAACTATAACTATGTGTAACGGAGGAATATCTTCTCAAAATAATGTTCATCCTGGCAGGTTAAAGACAGATGGCACTTATTCGGATGCCAGAGTACTAACTATACTCGAGATATTAAGATTAACTGGTCTTCCAGATAACTATCCAATTCCTACATGGGCTAGTGACAATCTAATAAGACAAGTAATAGGTGAGGCACTACCTCCGAAGTTTTGCTCTAGATTAATTACCACTATTCCTGTTTTATAAAATGCAAACGAATAAAGAAGATGCAAAAAGGTGGCAAGTTCCTGGTAATGCAAATCCATTTGGATCAGATTTGAAAGACTGGAAATCTGATGAGATGTCAATGCGTAGCATTGGTGTTTTAGAGTTTGTGAAAGAACAAAATCCAACAAAAAAATATTTTACAGAAAACATTAAAGACTATTTGTTTAAGAAATATAGCTTAAAATCCAATAATTCTAACGAGTGTCATTTTTACAGACCTTTAGAGTTTGTTGGATTAGTATTTTGGAACGATGAAAGACTTTACCTGTCGATTGATGGTAAAATATTTTTACAAAATATATATAACGACAAATACAAGGAAGCTAAAGATTCTTATATATTACAATTACTAAAGACAACCTATCCAAATAGTGCAACACCAAGAGTTGAGTTAAAACTTTTTCCTTATAGGGTAATCTTTAAATTATTAATGGAAAAAACTAATATTACAGACGATGACTTTACACTTAAAATTCCTTATATTTCATGTTCAAAAGATATCGTTGATAATTACGATCATTTAAATGGCCCTAGATATGCTAAATTGCTATCTTGGACGGTTAGCTACTTACAAAAATGGGGTATTATCATTTTAAAAAATGGTTGTTACAAAATTAATTTGCAAGATTTTCCAATTTTCACAGAAATACTAGAAAAGATGAGTTTTGAAGATATGTTTTTTGAAGAAGCAACATATTATCAAAAAAGCCTTTTAAGGCAAAAACAAAATCGCAACCATTCCCTTGCAAAAGAAGTGATTTCAAAATTCAATTTTAAGTGTTTTTTTAATACAGAACATATAACTTTTGAAACAAACAATATGCCAAATTATTTAGAGGCTCATCATGTTGTTCCCATGTCTTTTGCGGATAGTTTTAGTTTTAATTTAGACATTGAAGATAATATTATTCCTCTATGTCCTAATTGTCATAGAAAAATGCATTTATCAACGAATGTAATTAAGAAAAATTTAATTAAAAACTTCTACAATCAAACAAATCTCTACAAATACAATATAACCGAAAGCGATTTAGTTAATATATATGTAAATAATATTCGCGAAACAATACATAACGGTGAAATCTCGCATTCCGTGTCCTTAGGGCATCTCGGGGCAGACGGGGATTGAGATAAAATGATAATTTGCTTAGCAAGAGACAATGGATGTTTCTTTGTATTTGAATAAATTTAGCAATATATTTTCGGCTAATGTAAAATCAACTTTAAGAGCATTATTTGTTCCGTTTATTACTACGCTACAAGCCATTTCTTGAAGCTCTATATCTTGCTCGTAATTAAAAAATAAAAAATCATTAAAACCACTTTGCATCTTGCCAAAAACTTGACCCAAGCCCCTTAGTTCCATGTCTTTTTTTGCAATTAAAAAGCCATCGCTATTATCTTTTAAAATGTTTAATCTTTCTATTGCCACCTTGCTAGTTTTTTGACTATAAACAAGAAAACAACCAGACTGCAAATCACCCCTTCCAACCCTACCTCTTAGCTGATGCAAAACTGAAAGTCCAAACCTTTCGGCATTTTCAACTATCATGGTTGTTGCATCCTTAACATCAACGCCAACCTCAATTACAGTTGTTGCAACTAATACTTTAATCTCGCCGTTTATAAATCTGAGAATTTCCTTTTCTCTGTCCGCCTCCTTCATTTTTCCGTGAATAATTGCAACCTCCAAGCCAAAAACAGCCTGTAAGTCTTCAAGTCTTCTTTTAACGGGCACGAGGCTAGATTTTTCGCTTTCCTCAATCAATGGGCATACCCAGTATGTTTTTTGACCCTTTTCAACTTTTTGCTTAACATAGTCTATTAGTGTGTTAAGCTTTGCTTGGGATATGATTTGGGTTTTAATTTCTTTACGATTTGCAGGTTTTTGTTTAATTTCGTAGCTTTGAATATTACCAAAGGCTATCATTGCAGTTGTGCGGGGTATTGGTGTTGCAGTCATAAAAACAACATCGCAGGAGCCATTAAAACAACCTTTTTTTAAAATACTTAATCTTTGATCAACGCCAAATTTTTGCTGCTCATCGACTATCACAAGTCCAAGATTTTTAAATACAACGCTATCCTCAAAGGCTGCATGGGTTGATATTAAAATACTCACCTCGCCAGAGTAAAGCATGGCAAGCTTTTTTTCTCTTTGCTTTTTTGTATCCTTTGATGTTATAACCTCAACTCTTACATTTAAGGAGTCACAGACTTTGTCAAAAAGTTTAAAGTGCTGCATTGTAAGTATAAATGTTGGTGCTATTACCACCGCCTGCAGACCGCCGCTAACTGCAAAAAGACAAGCAACGAGTGCAACCGCCGTTTTACCGCTACCAACATCCCCCTGTATAAGAGTTGTTTTAATACTATCCGATTGTAATTGTTTAAGCACAAAATCTATTGCCCCAAGCTGATCTTTTGTAAGGGTAAAGCCTAGTAATTCCTGCACCTTGTCTCTAATGCTAGTATCTATTGTTAAACCTTGTTTTGCTGTGGCTTGATTTTGTTCTGTAAGCTTTTTAACAAATAAAAGCCTTGCAATAAGCTCATCAAAGATAATTCTATTTTTGTATTTTTTTATAATGCTTAGATCGCTTAAATCGGGATTGTGAAGTTTATATAGGCTTTTTAAAAAAGTATTTTGCGAGCCATCAATCCATTCAAAATGTTTAATATTATCAAATTTTTTTAGAGTATTAAAAACATCATTAACACAGGCGGCAACAAATCTTGAATTAATACCCTTGGTTAAGCTATATACCGGCAAAATATCTGGGTAAAAAAATTTACAAATCTCAGGATGATTGATGTAAAGCTTGTCCATAAAAATACTAAGTTCACCATATATAATGAGCTTAGCTCCAATTTTAAAGGTATTTAAGATGACATTTTTTAGTCCGCCAAAAAATTGCAAAATAAACACCTCCTCCCCAAGACTTGCCTTAGCCTCAATTTTTAATGGTGAGGAGGGCGATATATTATTTGCAAATGGTATGCTGATTGTATTTTCGATTATTACTTCAATGCTAATTTTTTGCAAAGCATAATCGTAAATTTTATAACCTGCCTGCTTTATGTTGTTGTTAAGGATGTATTCGTTTGGAGTGAAAAATAAAATATCAATCGCCCTAGAGCCGCTAAGTTCAGTAAGTAGGCTAAGCCTTTTACTGATAAATTTGTTACTTGACTGATACCTTGTTGTTAAAAATGTTAAAACCTCTTTGCAAAGTTCACTTTTAACATGATTTTGCATTAGTGTTAAAAAGAGTGTTAAAAAGTTTTAAAAGCAACAAAGGTTGCAGTTGCAACAACTATTAAAAGTGATAGGGGTAAAAAAACCTTCCATCCCAATCTCATAAGTTGGTCGTATCTGTATCTTGGTAAGGCTGCCCTTATCCATACAAAAACAAAGAGTAAGAATATTACCTTGGCGCACATCCAGATAAAGGGATGAATAAAAGACAATGAGCTATGTATAGGAAGCCAGCCACCTAAAAAGAAGAGAGTTGTCATTGTCGACATTAAAATCATATTTGCATACTCGCCTAAAAAGAAGGCGGCAAAACCCATTGAAGAATACTCAGTATTAAACCCAGCAACAAGTTCTGCCTCGGCTTCGGGCAGGTCAAAAGGATGGCGGTTTGTTTCGGCAACTGTGGATATAAAAAAGATTACAAAAGCAGGAAACAAAGGAACAACATACCACATGCCCTGTTGAGCCAAAACTATCTGCTTTAAATTAAGCGAGCCACTAAGTAAAATGACCGAAATTAAAACAAGTCCCATTGAAACCTCGTAAGATATCATTTGCGATACTGACCTCATTGCCCCTAAAAACGGATAGTTTGAACCACTCGACCAGCCTGCGATGATTATTCCATAAACGCCCAAGGATGATATTGCAAGCAAGTACATAACTCCAGCATTTATGTTTGCTATTGCACTAAAGCCGCCAAATGGTATCACTGCCCAAGCCATAACAGCAAGCGAAAATGTGATAACAGGGGCTAAAAAGAATAAAATTTTATTTGCGTTACTAGGAACTATTGGCTCTTTAAGTAAAAGTTTGATGCCGTCAAGCAATGGTTGCAAAAGCCCAAAGGGACCATTGACATTAGGACCTTTTCTTATTTGCATTGATGCAATGATTTTTCGCTCAAAAAGCGTTAAGTAGGCAACACATATAAGTAAAATACCAATTGTTAAACCGATTTGTAATAGAATTTTAAGAAAAATCATTAAATTAGCCTCAAGCATAGCATTAACAAAAAAATAGTTATTATAACTTTATTTTAAAACCTAGCTATTAATTTGCAAGTGTTAAATTGACCTTAGTATATAAAAAATGTGCTTGACAGTTAAACTTAAGTATTTTAGAATTTGCTTAATCCAGTTTGACTCTGGAGGGGGGTTGATGCAACCCGATGCAGTCCTAGATTTGAATAAAGTCTAGGGATTGCTTAATTACGGCAGCAGTTTTGCCTATATTACAAACAAAAACATCTAATAATCGCTTACCGGCACTGTGTTAAACACATCAGCATTAGCCTCCATAATTGAAAGGCTATTTGGGTTAAATGTGTTACTAATTGGATCTTCAAGTGTTTGCTTGCTTTGTGTATTGCTTTTTGTTTGAACCAAAAATTGTAAATAATTAAAATATTTTAATTTATCATCGTTGTAAGCTGTACCATTTTTGAGTAATAAGTTATTAATAAAATAAGGATTATCGTAAGGCGTAACTTCGTGAATCTTTGCCATTTTATAGTCTGTACCTTCAGGACTTGATAGTACATTTGCAAAGTAGGAATCGTTGATTTGCACCATATCATTATAATATTCTTTTTGCAATTCGTAATAAGATATTTTATCGGAGTATTCAATTGGCAGATAGACTGCATTGAGTATTGGTAGTGCTTCGTTTCTATGTTTTTTATATTTTTTATTATAGGAATCGTTTGATGATTGAAACATATCCTTGTCTTTATTACATGCAGTTGTTAATAATAATCCGCAATGTAAGGCAATATTTATTGCTACCAAAACAAAAAGCTTCATTAAAACTACAAAACAAACAGCAAGGTAAAGAAAAACATGTAATACAATCTTAGAATAACTTTTACAAAATGCAATTTGTTTTTAATCTTGCTAAAATTTTTGTATTGCAACTGCATGTAAAACAAACTATAATAGATATTATTACAAGATTCTAAGTGTTTCTAATTAGTTTTATTTTATGCTGAGTAGCAAATTACAAAGGTTAAAGAGGGTATGTGTTATACTTTGCTTAATGTTTGAGGTGTTATTTATCTCGGCTACGGCACTTTATCCTTTAACAGCATCGGCTGTTAACGATGACGATGTGCCTGGTATTGAAGATTTTAAAAAAGGAGTTGAACCAGAAGAACAAAATAACGAAGTTGCCAATGTTATTTGCCAAGTCATTATATTTTTACAAGGGAGAATCGGTAGGGCAATAGCCTTAGCAGCTTTGGTTGTAATGGGTATTCAATTTTTTTTAGGCAAGGTAACTTGGACATCAATTGTTGTTACTGGCGTTGGCTTTGCCTTGCTTTTTGGTTCTAAAAGCATAGCCTTAGTTATCTTAAAACAATATGTTGAAACAAGAGATTCTTCTGGCGACATAGTTAAAATATCAACTGGCGAAGCTGTATCCAAAGTCTGTCCTGAAATATAAATTATAAACATTATTTGAAATTTTTATTTTGTAATAAAAAATGGTATCTGTTTTTTTAGCCATAGTACATATGGGGCTTTTTGTAAAGTTCCTGTCCTTCTTTATGGTAGGCATGGCGATATGGTCTTGGGCTATATTTGCCGAAAAGATGACAATACTTCAAATCAAAAAAACATTATTTAAAAACTTCGAAAAAGAGTACCACTCAGGCGAAATGCTTGATAAAATTTACAACAGATTAAAAGACAAACCAGTTATACACTCGCCTTCAGGTCGTTTGTTTTTCGTTGGCATGAGGGAGCTTAAAAAATCAAATATCACAAAGATTAAATTTACCGAACCTTACTCCGAAGACATTAAACATAACATAAAAGATAGAATTTCGTGTTTATCGAATGCCGAAAAACTCTTGATTATTGAAGAATGCAAGGGCGGAATAAACTCAATTGCAACAATATCGGCCGTGACCCCTTTTATTGGATTAATGGCAACGCTTTGGAATATTATTACAACTTTTAAAGACATATCGCAGGCCGGAAACTTTATTGAAATTAACGCTGTTTTACCGGGTTTGGCGGAGTCTTTGTTTCCATTGATTTTATCTTTTGGCGTTTGTATACCAGCAATTATTTTTTATAATACTTTAAGTTGGAAGCTTAATTCTTTTTCAAGCGAGTGCGAAGCCTTTGCCATAGAGGTTGCAAACTCTTTGTCAAGGGAGCTTGATATTATATCAATTCAGCAACATAACGAAGCTCCACAAAGTAGCGGTAGCGATGTACCAGCAAGAAGCTAAAATTAAAGATTAATTTAATTTTTATTGAACTGGCATTTACCCCTCCACCACCCCAATCTCCTCCTCTGTTAAGCCGTAAAGATTGTAGACCATTGCATCTATTTGCTTGTCTAAGGCAGAGATTTGGCTTGCTAGGGCTTGGCATTCTTTGGCTTTGGAATCAAAGAGTTGTTTAAAATCAAAGGCTATGGTGCTTGGCACAAAGA
>CAMDBF010000040.1 GCA_945889175.1 Rickettsia typhi | reverse complement strand
AAGGCAGCGGGCGTGTGTGTTTAATAAGGATAGGGTATATTTTTTTAACCAAAAATTAAAGTAAAAGTAATTAAGTAGAAATATTATTTTTAAGCTCTGTCAAAACCCCACCCAGCCTCCCCTAAGAGGGGAGGGGTTAAGGAAGAGGTATGTATATTACCCCACCCAACCTCCCCTAAAAGGGGAGGGGTATGTATCGTGTAGTAACCTTCTAAAAGGGGAGGGGTATGTATCGTGTAGTAACCTTCTAAAAGGGGAGGGGTATGTATCGTGAGTAACCTTCTAAAAGGGGAGGGGTATGTATTGTGTAGTAACCTTCTACAGAGGGGGGTAAGCGATTGTAAATTAAATATCGCAATCGTCTCGAAAGTTTTGCCTCTTCATGTCTTTTTCCTTAAGTTTTTGTCTTTTGTCATACTTTTTAAGGGCAGAGACAACTGAAATTTCAACTTTTACAAGATGATTTGAAGTGTATATCAATCTTGTTGGTACGATTGTTTTACCAGTTTTACTTACTTGTACAGATAATTTATAAATTTCCTTTTTTTTAAGTAGTAATCTTCGCGAACGCTTTGGGTCAATACTACTAGCAAATGCCGATGATTTGTCGTAGATTTGAATATTCATGTTATGCACAAAGGCTTCAAGCTTTTTTGTGATGGTAACATATGCATCCGTTATATCAAGTTTTTTTAATTTTACCGACTTTACCTCATCGCCCTTAAGCTCAATGCCCGCTGTATAGCCATCCTCTATTTGGTAGTTGAAAGTTGCTTTTCGGTTTCTAACTTCAAACAATATGGACATTAGGGTATAATTATATTACTGAGTGCTTATTATACAAATTAAATTACATATGGGTTTAAATGCAAGATAATTCTTGTCAAGATTGGATTTAAACAAGTCAAATATGAAGTTTAGGTGATAAAATTAAGTATTTTGTTTTTAACAAAAATTACTTTTTTAATGCCACCAGTCTCCAAAATTGCCTTAACAGAATTAATGCTCGATGCCATTTTAACGACATCTTCCTGCTCGCAATCAATTTTTACCTCAACAACGCCTTTTAACTTGCCACCAATTTGAACGGCAATTTTTGCAACATTTTTAACCAAGTAATCGCTATTAACATTACTTAGTAAAACGCTACAAAGTAAATTGCCAGATTTATCACCAAGGGATTCTTGCACATCGTTCCAAAGTTCTTCGCAAATGTGGGGGGTGATGGGCGAGAGTAGCTTTAAAAGCTCTAGGCTTAAATAAACTTTTGAGTGATGCTTGCTAGCCTCAGTTTCGTTAAGTTTGTTAAAAAGCTCACGGCATTTAGCTATGCACTTGTTTAGTGTCATTGTATTAAAGGCTTGGTAGTAGTCCTGCAAAATGTTGTTGCAAAAAATTAAATAATCTTTTTCCACAAGGTTTTGATTGTAACCACTATCCTTAATTTTATTACTTACATCGCTAACAACATTAAACACTCGGTTTAAAAACTTATAAGAGGCACTTGCCCCATCATCTGTCCATTCTATATCCTTGTCGGGTGGTGAGTCGGATAGTACAAACAACCTTGCAGTGTCCGCCCCGTATTTGTCAATGATTAACTCAGGATCGATAATATTTTTTTTACTCTTGCTCATTTTAATACTATCGCCTATTTCAACTAGGTCTTGGTGTAGTAGCCTTGCCTCGCTTGGCTCAAGCCAAGAGCCAGTTTGTTTGTTTTTAAATGTTTTATGGCAAATCATACCTTGGGTAATTAGCTTTTCAAAAGGCTCTGTAATATCAAGCTCGCCTATTTTATGCAATGCTTTAACAAAAAATCTAGCATAAAGCAAGTGCAAGATTGCATGCTCTATACCACCTATATATTCTTTAACCGGTAAAAACTTTTTTGCATCCTCCTTGCTAAAGCCCGCATCGTTTTTTGCAGGGTTTAAAAATCTTAAAAAATACCAAGAAGATTCGAAGAAAGTATCGAAAGTATCCGTCTCCCTTGTTGCATCGGCATTACATTTAGGGCATTTGCAATGCTTCCATGACGGATGATTTGC
Source organism: Rickettsia typhi (assembly GCA_945889175.1). Classification (GTDB taxonomy): domain Bacteria; phylum Pseudomonadota; class Alphaproteobacteria; order Rickettsiales; family Deianiraeaceae; genus CAMCVL01. The sequence continues at coordinate 5,975 of CAMDBF010000040.1, read as the reverse complement.
AAGCGGCGAGCCTTGCTTTGTTAAGTCTATATCAAAAGGTAGCTCAATTGGCAAATTTTTTATATCCTCAGGCACGGCTCCGCAGTTATCGCAGTATATCATAGGTATTGGGCAACCCCAGTATCTTTGTCTGCTAACCCCCCAATCTCTTAATTTATAATTAATAACTTTCTCGCCAGTTCCACTTTGCGATAAAACTTCTATAATTTTACTCTTAGCATCTTTTGTTGTAAGCCCGTTTAAAATGCCAGAGTTTATCATAACCCCATCCTCGGTAAATGGCTTACTGAGTGTCTTTTCTAGCTCTGGATTAATTTTGTAAAAATCCTCTTTTTTTAACTCAAAATAACTCTCCTGACCGTATTCTTGGTTTATATAAGCATCATTTTTTTTAACAAAACCAAACTTTGTTAAAATCTTCTCGCTAACTAAATGTTTTGAATCTATAACTGCACAAAGCTCGTCTATACCAAAGTTTTCAAAACAAGCATTGCATATGGCTTTTGACACTCTACTGCCGTAGCCCTTGCCCCAAAATTCTTCACTTAAAATATAGGCAACCTCAATTGGTGATTTGCTAGTGTGCCTTTTACCATCAAGGTTGTAAAATTTATAAACCCCAGCCCTACCAGTCTTTTTACCATCAATTTCGATAATAAAATTACTCTTTACATCGCTATTTGTAAGATAGGATTCTGGATTTTTAACATAGCCGTCAAGATACTTTGTTACATTTGGGTTTGAGTGTAGTGCCTCGATGTAATCTTTATCATCAGCCCTGCATGGTCTTAAAGTAATGTTATCCTGTTTTGTAATAAAGCTTTTTTTAATATCGCTAAGACTAGACTGACTAGCAACAACTTGCTTAATTGGCAATTTATATTTTGTTGCAAACAAAAAGTCTCTCTCGTCGTGAGCTGGGCAACCAAACAATGCACCAGTGCCGTAGTCCATTAATACAAAATTTGCAATGTATATTGGTAGGGGGCTTAGGTTATTGTCCTCTGTTTTTAAAGGATGCTCAGTGTAAAGACCAGTAAAAATACCTTCCTTTTCCATTTTATCCATCTCCTCAGTGCTTACTTTGATGTTTTTTTGTTTTTCGATAAAAAGTTTTACATCTTCTTTAAAGCTTGTGTAAAGTAATTTTACTAAAGGGTGAAAAGCAGATATTGCAACAAAGCTTGCACCATAAAGCGTCTCTGGTCTTGTAGTAAAAATATCTATGTTCTGCAGGATGGAGTTAAAAGATAATTTATCTAATTTATATAGTTTTGCCTTATGGGTTCCATCGCTTTTTATGCTTTCAATATCCTTAAAGCCGAGGGCTAGGAGATTCTTTACTGAAGTTTCGTTTCTGTCAGTTGCCTTAGCATAAAGATCATGATTTATATTACATTTATTAAAAAATATGTCAATTAAGGCAAGTGATATTTCTCTTGCGTATTTTTTACCCCAAAAATCTTGCTTTAGGCAGTATCCAAGCTCGTAAATATCTCTGTTAGTATCAGCCTTAATTATGCTGCCAAACTTACTAAAGCCAGCCCTGCCAGCAAATAAATCTGTTTGCTTGTCGAATAATAAAAATATTTTATTTTCTTTGTTATCTAAAATGTTATCAAGCTGCTCTTTAACTTCCTGTTTTGTTTTTGGCATGCCGTTACCAATGTTTTTCATTACCTCGGGGTCGCTGTGCAGTTCGTAGAGTAAGTCAAAGTCATCTTTAGTAATTAATTTTACTATTAAATTTTGAGTTTCAAAAGATGTTATGTCACCAGTATCGCCAGTATTGCTTGTTTGTAAGTTGTGATAAAAAGTATTTTGCCAAGATTTAATTGTAAATCTAATTTTTGCACCCTCGCTTTTACCTATCCAGTTTGCCTGCATTATTTTCACCTTTTCTGGCCATTTGTCAAGCAGGTTTAAATCTTTAAGCAAGTCTTCGGCAAAATCCGAAACCTTTAAAAACCATTGCTTCAATTGCTTTCTCTCAACAAGGGCGCCGCTACGCCAACCCCTGCCATCAATAACCTGCTCGTTAGCTAGTACAGTTTTATCTATCGGATCCCAGTTGACAAATGATTCCTTTTGATAAGCTAGTCCAGCCTTATAAAACTTGATAAACATTTCCTGCTCGTGCTTGTAATAATCAGGATTGCAGGTTGCAATAAGTCTATCCCAATCGTATCCAAAACCTAGTTTTTTGATTGTTTTAACCATCTCCTCAATATTGCTTAGTGTCCATGTTTTAGGGTGGGAGGATTTTTCGATTGCTGCATTTTCGGCAGGCAAGCCAAAGGCATCAAAACCCATTGGGTGTAAAACATCGTAGCCCTGCATTTTTTTAATCCTTGCAATAAAGTCGCCTATTGCATAGTTACGCACATGTCCCATATGTATTTTACCAGATGGATATGGGAACATCTCCAGCACATAATAAGGATTTTTTGCACTTTTATTGTCAAATTCAAAAGATTTATTATTAAGCCAAAGCTTTTGCCATTTGGCTTCGATGCTTTTATGATTATAGGTTGTCATGAATTTTCAATAAAATAATATCTCACATAATTTACAATCTTTTTTACAAGATTCAATATTTTTATTTAAGGGCTAAAATAGAGTTTTTTTATATATTGTATTTATGTAATTTTGTGTAAAATCAAAAAAACTGCTTCAACAAAATAATCAATTAAAGAATAACTATTTTGTTAGAAGTGAAAATGACTAACTCTTATTATTTTCTATTATTTTTATTTTAATTATGACAGAAGCAAATGCAGCATTTAATGCAAACGAATTTGTATCAAAAAACGATTTTGCAAACTTTCAAAATACTTTAGACAAAAAATTTAACGAGTTTGGTAATAAATCTAACTCTTCAAAAGAGCAAGGCTTAATGGAGGTGAAGTCATCGAGTACAGATTCATCGATGAACAACTTTATTGTTAGCGGTCAAACCAATGGGCTTGAAGTAAAATCTTCTTTTGCAGGTGGCTCACAGGTTGTAATGAGTCAGGCATCTGAGGCTCAAATTAACGCCCTTGTGCAAAGAACAAGTATAATAAGATCTATAGCAAGTAGTATATCTATTGTTAACGATTCCTTTGAGGTTGTCTACGAGGACATAAACAACGCTGCCTCTTGGGGTACAATTACAAATGATAAGCCTGTTAAAAGAAAGCTTATTAGAACCAAGGAGCTGATGGTTCAGCCAAAAGCTACACAAAAGTTTTTAGAGGACGCTGGCACTGGGGCTGAGTCGTTTATGCATGTAAAAATTGCTGATGCTTTTTCAAGAGCTGAAAACAAAGCTTTTTTAACAGGGCAGGGCGAGGATATGCCAAGGGGTATTTTAACATATGACGAGCAAAACATTGAAAGAATCAAAAAATCTTTTGATGTTGATGCCGTTGAAGCCTTAGTTGGCTCCTTGCCAGATGTTTACCTTGAGGGTGCGGTTTTACTGATGAACCGTAGAACCGAGCAGGTAATAAAAAACCTTAAAGATGCAAGGGGGCAGTTTATTTATCAAGCTGCAAATGCAACAAGTTATGCAACTGTGCTTGGCTATCCTATTTATACAACGCAGGATATGCCAGATGCAATAGCTTCGCAAACTCCGATTATTTTTGCAAACTTTAAGTATGGTTATCAAATTGTCGACAAAACCAATATTTTACTTGCAAGAGACGAGCTTACCGAAAAGCCTTTCGTTAAATTTTACGCTCTTAAAAAACTTGGCGGCGATGTTATTAATGGTGATGCTATTAAAATTCTTCAAGTTGCTTAGTATCTATTTATAAAAAGATGTTAGGTAGGTGCATTTTTCGATTGGATAAAATTTGCTACTGATGCGAGTAAATTTTATTCACCTGCACTTACTTTTTTCTTGCCTATGTGTTTGTGGATAGATGTGTACAGATTGTAAGCATGTCTTGTTGGAACAAGCTTTGTCCCAATTTTTTCAAATAGCTTGCAACCTACAAGATATTCCGTGGCCTTTATTTGCATTGAAACCGCAGGCTGACTAATCCCCAAGGCCTGTGCTGCAAGTACCGAGTTACCTTCTTCATACATTTTTACAAAAACTTGTAATTTACCAAAATTATTTGTTTTATAAGAAAAATTGTTTTTTTTAAACGACATATCGAATAATGATAATGTAATGCTATCAGGCATGAAAAGATTTAAATATAAGTACAGCTTATAGCATTTTGTATAGTTATCAATACATTTTTCTTGTTTTATTACTTAATATATTTTATACTCTAACTTCTTAAGATATTTTTATATTTATATTGTAACAATATGCATGCTTTTGATAATAAAACTAATAATTTCAGCACTTTAATAAAAATGTTAAATCATGATACGAGCGAAGAAGAAAATGATAATAATATCTACTTAACTACTTTTCTTGACAATAAAAAAGTTGGCAATCTATTAAAGTCAATAAGGCTTATTAAATCAATGACTCTTGTTGACATTGAAGCCATTACTGGAATATCCTACCAGCAAATCAAAAAGTATGAAGATAACAAGAGTAGAATAAGTATTGCAAATCTTAAAATGGTTTTGGAAGCTCTTGATTTAAAAGCCGAGCTTGTTATTAGTTCAATATCTTTTAAAGAAAAGGAAGAGGTTTAATCTTATTCTTTGAATGTAATGACTTTATCAAGTTTTTAGTGATTAACGCCAGTCTCAAAATATACTTAATTTTTAATCCTATCGTTTCTTATTGTTATTTATTAAACAATTTTTTGATTATTATATAGACATTTCTCTTGCATTTAAAGTAAAATTTTTAGCTTATTACATTATTATTGATAATAGTTTCTTTTGACAAAATATTATCTATTTTATCAAATATGTCATCCCTTTTAATCATCAAGCATTCAGTAAAAGTTAATCCTTTGTAAATGACTTTATAAGGACAGGACCCTACATCATTACATGGGGAGCAAGCTAATTTAGAAACTGAAGGATAGTAATTGTTATCGTTACCAAATTGACTCATAAATGTATCGGATGATGAAAAGCCAAATATTGAAATTGTTTTAATTTTAAAAACAGAAGCAACATGCATAAAGCCACTATCCTGTGTAATAGCAAGATCTAAACTTGCACAATATTCCATGTCTGTTTTAAGATCGTTTTTACTTGTCATGTTTATATAGTCTAATCCATCGCAATAACCCAGCTTAGCTACTGATTCTTTAAATATATCAAATAATTTATCATTCATTTCACCATGCCCAAAGCAAATTATTTGATATTTATCTTTGTATTTTTTTTTGATATAGTCAAATATTTCAGCCCATCTGTGTGGATGGTATGTTTTTCTTGAATCAGATGTGCCTATAAAAAAACCTATGGTAGGTTTTTTGAAAACCTTTGGTTTGAATGTTTCGTAATCAAGCTCTATGGTACGAAGTGGTATTGTTGTATTAAATTGATGATTTAAAAACTCGACAAACTGAACAGCCATATGTTTGTACCAAATTAATGGTTTTAAATGTTTATGCCAATAAATAAATTGACCATCGGTATATTCTTCGGCTATAAATGTTTCGTGATAGAAGTTATTCTTGGATGGAAATCCAAGTAATTTAGTAAAAAATCTCCATTTACTATTTGAATCTTTACTGTCCGAATCAAATTTAAAATTAAAAAAATAATCAAGTTTCAATCTTCTTATCTTTAATACAAATCGGAAATAATTTTTTATATCTATTATTTTTTTAATTTTATATCCATTAAGAATCTTATGATGGATAAGTACCAGAGAACCTTCCTCGATGTATTTTTTATACATTAAATTACAAATTGCAATATTATCTCTATTGATAAATAAATAAATTTTAAAAGGTTGTTTTTTAAAATTATCTTTTAAAAAATTTATAATAACTGAAAAAATAATACAATCTTCAACAACCATTGGCATAAACGCCATTATACCAATTTTTACTAGCTTA
>CAMDBF010000039.1 GCA_945889175.1 Rickettsia typhi | reverse complement strand
CCCGATTAATCCCCATTAGGCTCGCCACGCCAGCCAGCTTTAGCTGGCATGGGGGGGTGGCGTGCGAGCCTTATATTGCAGAGAGGTTTGTTTGAAATAAATTTAGTCAAGATTATTGTGTAGCTGGGGTTGTGGAAGAGGTCTAATACTGTTAAGTATTGCTTTTTGGTAGATGTTAATGGGGCTTAAAGAGGGGTTTAATGTAAGGATATAATTTATTTTTCAAGCTTGTTGCTGCAATAATTTTTTGCAGTATCAAGGTTTTTAACATTTATATCATTACAGGCAATTATTGAATTATAAAGTTCAAGATGATTGCTTGATTTTTGTGTTAATGCAGTGTGAGAAATAGATTTGTACAATGGCAAATGATTTGCTTTGTATTTATCCGACATCCATACAAAGATTGGAACATCGTATTGTTTTTCTGGCTTTGTACCATCTGGATTTACAATGCCATGTCCAAATTTACCTTCCTCACCAAGAAACTGTCCGTGGTCGGATGAAAAAAATAATATTGCATTTTTGTCTTTAAGAGCATCAAAAATTTTGCCAATTACTATGTCTGTAAAAACTACAGTGTTATTGTAAGAATTTTGCATTTTTTCCTCCCCCTCGTGTTTAAAGCAATCGCTAATTTCAAGGGATTGGCAGTAGGGAGTGAAAATTCTCTCTTTGTATTCTTTTTCCAAAAGATTTTCAACACCTATGTTGTGAGAACCTAGCATTTGTATTGTTATAAACTTTTTTTGATGTTGATTTGATTTTGCAATTTCACTAATTTTTGTTGGAATTTCAATATCGTTATAAAAAGCGTTAAATTTATAGTCAGCATGTGTATATATTGAATGCATAATTGGCTTAACATTACGCACCGAATGAACAGAGTAAAAAAAACTTTTAAAACCCGCCATGTTAAAAATTTTAAACAAATCAAATTGAGTGCCATCCTGATTGCCAGATAGCATGCAGGGCGTTGAAAGAGAAGTTAGTATATCACAAGATTTACTTGCTTGTTTAAAGTTGATAAGCCTGCCAGATTTTTCTGCCAATAGTAAAAATGGAGTTGTATTTTTGTTGTAAGAATTGATTTGCAATCTGTCGTGTCTTAAAGTTTCACCAATTAAATAAACAACTATTAAATCATTATCCTGAGACTGTTTTGTATAATTGACAACTATTGGTTCATTATTTTTTGTTTGCAGTAACTTAAACGCAAATTTTGCAAAGCTATTAAAAAAGCTAAAAGGCACGCTATTTTCAAAATTTGTTAGGTAGTAAAATTTATGAGTCTTTTTTTTACGATTAATACAGTCTGCTGCTTTAGCATTGATTTGCCTAGGTGTTAAACAGATAGATAAAATTAGAGCTATCGCAAAACAAATTAACGTAAATTTATAATTAAATTTAAATTCCAGATTTTGCTTTTTTATTAATGGGAGGCAGGTTGCAAAAATTAATCCAAGTGTTATTACAATGTCGATGATTGAAAATAGAGCCCTCATTTCTTCTTTATTTGTTACTAATATAGCATACAATACTGATGGGGTTAGTACAAATCCCCTTGCAATTTGAGTGTACAGTAGTATAACGGATGCAATTGTTAAAAATGCTGTTAAATATTTTATTGTTCGCTTAAATTTTGAAAAGCATAGTAAAAAAATATTTAATAAAAATACATTAAAGCAAAAGGTAAATACTGCAGATGTAATTTGTATATAGAGGTTGTTGTATTGTGCAAAAAACAAGCTAAATGCCGATGCAAGTGATATTAAAACTATGTAGGAGCTTGCAGTAATGCGTTTTAGCATAGTTTAAGTTGAACGGCGAAGGTATTAATTCATTGGCTCTGCCGATTTGCGACCCTTAACTGAGCATTTTTGCAAAGGCTTACCTTGTTTTAAGTCGTTTAGTATATTTACAATAGAGACATTATCAAGATCTTCATAAAACCAATCATTAATTTGCACCAAAGGGGCGTTTGAACAGGCACCAAGGCACTCAACCTCGGTAAGAGTAAAAAATCCATCTTCAGTTGTTTCACCAAGTTTAATGTTTAGGTGATTTGATATTGTTGATATAATATCCTCGCTACCTCTTAGCATACAAGGGGTTGTGCCACATACTTGCAGTAAATACTTACCAACGGGCTTTAGGTTGTACATTGTGTAAAAACTTGCAACCTCGTAGACTTGAGTTTTTGGCATTGAAAGTGCTTTGGATATAGCCTCAACAACTGATTTGCAAATGTGCCCACCTTGATTAATGCCTTTTGATTCAAAATCCTTAGCAATTTGTCTTTGTGCTAGGTCAAGCAGAGCCATAACGGCAGATTTTTGTCTGTTGTCAGGATATTTTGCAATAATTGCGTTAATTTGCTTAAGGCTGTCCTGCGAAAATTCAAAATCAATTTCCTCAATCATAATTTATTAAATTGTTATTAAAAGCTTTTGTTTTTAAAGTCTCTAAAGGTGCAAAAAAGCAAGAGACTTAGAAATACTACCGTCTGGCAAATAATAATTGCTATAGTTCCCATTTCGTACCCGCCGTATAAAAGCCAAGATGAGTTACTAAAGAGGTCAAGGCGAGGAAAGAAAAAGCCAAGAGCTTCAATTAATTTACTTGAAATTAAAGATAATTTTTCGTTTGATGGTAAAAACATACTCGCCTGCTTTGTTTGAAGTGAAGACAGCATAAATCCAACAGATCTTGAAAGTAAGTAGAAGCCTGTTACAAAAAACACACAAACACTTGTATTTTTTAAAATTAACGAAAAAAATACTGCAAAGCTTGAAATTAACACCATTTCACAGAAAAAACTTACAAGCCATATCGCATAGCCATCCATAGATAGATATTTAAAGAAATAAGCCATTAAGCCACCTATAATAATAGTTAAAACAAAGCAGACGATCCAAAATGTTGTAAAGAAGGCAAGGCAAACCTTAACCCTAGATATTGGGAAGGATAATATCATTTCAATCTCCTTATTTTCAAAAAATCTTGAAATAAAAAATGATATAAAAACAATTAACCCAAACATTGTAACAAACCTTACTGAGCCAGCAAAATAGACTATCCTTGTTTGTTCAACTTCGGCAACTAGAGTCCATCCAAAAAATAAAGAAGCAGCAAAGGATATGCCTATTAGTACGGAGAGCGATACAAAAATAAAATCCTTTCTGCAAGCTGACAATAAATAGCGAGTTAAAGCAAACATAAAGAAAAATTATAAATAACAATTAATTACCAGTTAAGGGCTCCTTTCTTCCATTCGTACACAAAGCCTAGAGTTAGTAAGGCTAAGAATATCATCATTGAAGAAAATCCAAGCCAGCCAATTTGCTTAAAAGCAACAGCCCAAGGAAACAAAAAGGCAATTTCGAGATCGAAGATGATAAACAATATACCAACAAGGTAATATTTAATATTGAATTTTGAGGGTCTTGTGCCTTCAGGGTTAAAGCCACATTCGTAAGGGGAGTTTTTTTCGTCGTAAGGATTATATGTTTTTGTAATAAACTTGCTTATAAAAAATGGCAAGCAAACCACCGCAACGGACAGACCTATTGATATAAAGCTAAAAAGCAAAATAATGCCAAAACCCGACAACATAATTTTAAAAACACTCTAAAGATTTACACAAAAAAAAGTTATACAACAAATCTTATTTTATATCTTTTTAAATAACAATAAAAATTTATTTTTTAAATGTTAAAAAATAAGTTACTTACCAGTTGAGCCAAAGCCTCCTGAGCTTCTTGTGGTTTGGGATGTTTGCTCTACTTCAGTAAAAGAGCATTTAAAGTAAGAGCAGAGTACCATTTGTGCTATTCGCATATTGTTTTGAACTACAAAATCATTCTTACCAAAGTTTGCAAGAATTACTTTTATCTCGCCCCTGTAGTCGCTATCTATAGTACCGGGGGAGTTTAAAACAAAAATTGAATTTTTTAAGGCAAGCCCAGACCTTGGTCTTATTTGTACCTCGTAGCCCGTTGGTATTTCTATTGATATTCCAGTTGGCACCAAGGCAACTTCACCAGCTTTTATCGTTATGTCCTGCTCTATGCAAGTATAGACATCGGCACCTGCGCTAAACTCAGTACCGTAGCTTGGAACGGTAGCATTTGGATTTAATTTAATTAGCTTTACGCCAAGATTTTGCACTTGATGGTTCATTTTTTATTTTTAATAATAACTTAATTTAAGATTCAATAAATAGTAAAAATTCTATCATTACTTGCAAGGATTTTTTTACTTGATATATATTTTTTTAACAATAGTATTTTCTACTAGATATATTATTTATAGGTGATTATGAGCAACGAGCTAAAAACATTAAAAATGCACTTTTTGGGTAACGATTTTGTAATCTTTAACCTGCTTGGCATTAGCGATTATCAGTCAATACTTCCGCAAATACAGCAAAAAATAGCTTTAATATCCGACCGTCGCTTTGGTATGGGCTGCGATCAGCTTGTTATTATTTGCCCTAGTCAAAACAACGAAGAGTATCAAGCCGAGGCTTTGTTTTTTAACAATGATGGCTCCGAGAGTTCTGCTTGTGGCAATGCAACAAGATGCGTAACTGCTTTAATTGGTATTCAAGGTTTAAGGTTAAAAACTAAGGCTGGCATTCTTGATTGCTACTTTGATGACCAAGCCCAAGAGGTTAGCGTGAACATGGGGCAAATAAAAAAAGATTTAAAAGATGTCCCAATTGCTACACAAAGCTATCCAAAGGATAATGCTAAGGCATTGGCAAAAATTAAGATAGACATCTGCTCCCTTGCTTACAAAAAGCTTAACGAAGCATTTGCTCAAAAAAAAGGAGGATTTTTAAGTAGCGATGAAGCCTTTCCTCTATCAAGCCTTAAATATATAATTAAAGATATTGATTTTTTTAACTTTGGTAACCCGCACTGCGTGCTTGAAATTGATTTTTCAAAATTTGCGGAATATTTTATCGAAAGATCTTATTTAAAAAATAAAGATAAGAAAGAGGCGAAGACATTAAAAATTGCTAGCAATTCTATGTTACAAAATAAAGTTTTTTCTTCAAGCATTGAGCTTGATGTTAGCCAAAACTTAAAGCCCCACGAAACTGGCGTTGCAAAGGATGTTCTTGAAGCTTACGAAACTTTTACTAATGTAATTGGCTTTGTCGTTGAAAACTCTATTTCAATATTCCCGCAAAAAACTAATGTTGAATTTGCTCAGCTAGTGAACGACAAGGAGGTATTTTTTACAGTTTGGGAACGAGGCTCTGGCAAGACCCTAGCCTGCGGAACTGGTGCCTGTGCCGTTGGTAGCTATTTTATTGAAAAAGGCTATGTAAAAAATGGCGTAAAAGTTTTTATGGATGGTAGTATTAAATTTGCAAGGCTTCTTAAATCCTCAGGCGGTGAAGGTGTAAATACCGATTGGAAAAATAACTACATTCAAATCACTCACACAAAGGAAAAAGATGTTATAATGACAGGTGGTTATAGTGTTGCTTATTAGTGGTTAATATTATTGTAATTATTTAAAATTTTACAAATTAATTAAAAGATATTATGATTAAGGAAGATAAGGAAGGTTTTATACTAAAGATTTTAAGTTTGGCACCTGATGTTTCATTTTCGCCAGTTCAAATACAAAAACTATTTTTTTTAGTTGAAAAAAGAATAGGTCATCAAGCAAAATATTTTAAATTTACTCCTTATCATTACGGACCCTATGACGAAGATTTAACAATATTAATTAAGCAATTAGTAAGTGAGGGCAAAATTACATCTTCAATTGTTGATGGTATAACACACTATTCAATTAATACTCGATTTCAAAATGATATTAATGATTTTTTAGATGAATCAAAAAGAAGTTTTATTTCACAAAAACTAATACCATTTATAAAGTCAAAAAGTTTTTTAGAATTATGTTACTCTATATACAAGGAGTTTCCAGATATGGCAAAAAGAAGTGTATTAATTAAAAAAACATAATGACTATATCTCTTGGTATCCTTTGTAAAGATGGCGTTGTTTTAGCATCCGATGGAATGGCGTCTCTTAATCCTTACAATACAAATTTTGTCGGAGTTGACAATTTAAAAATTCATATTGTACAAAACTTTATATGTGGATTTGCTGGCGACGATGCTCTGATGCGAAATTTTATTAGTTACATGAGTGAAGTTGAATTAACAGCCGACAATCCTAATTTGCTAGTTTCTAACGTATGTTCTAATTTTTATAATTATTATTACAAACTTTACAATAACTACCCAGAGCAAATCAAAAATCAAATATTAACACATTTTCACAATAATATTGCTAACAATCAGTTGAACATTTTATTTGCTTTTTATATTAATAATGATTTCTACTTATATGAAATTGGTCAAAATTTGCAATTTGCTCAGATAAAGCAAGATTGTTCGTGGTATAAGATTATAGGAAGCGGTTACTTAGTAGGCTATCCATCAATTGGATTAATTAATAATTTACTTAATATCAAATCAGCCCCCTCTGTAGATGAAGCAATTATTATTGCACACTGGACAATTGAACAAGCAATAGATACGAGCTCTGGTGGAATAGGCGGCAATGTAACTATTGCATGTTTAAAGAATGAAAATGATACTTTTCGTTCTAATTATCGCGATACTAATGATTCAAAAGAATACATGTTAGATTTTTATAAACATGTGCACTCTTTTAAAAAAGGTATTAAAGAAATAAAAGAAGATTGCACCATTGACTCCATACCACCTTTATAATCCTTTGTAATCAAAATCTATGATTTTGAAAATTATAAAAAAACTATGTATTTTGCTTGTTTTGTTTTACAAGATTGCAATAAGCCCTTTTTTGCCAAGGTCTTGCCTGTTTAAAGTTAGCTGTTCTACCTTTGCTATAAAAGTGCTAAAAAAATACAATATTTTAAAGGCAATTAAACTTATTGTATTTAGGCTATTAATATGTAACAATTGTAATAGGTTGAACAAAATAATTCGTCGTAATAAATATAAAATAAAGTAATTATGTTTAGTAATAATTTATTGAATCTTAAAACTAAGGGCTCAAAAAAACTTTTTACCTCCTACATTGTTGCCTTGGAGTATAGCCTTGAGGAAAGCCTTGCACAGATGCACTCTTTGGCAAAGTACTGCGATATTATTGAAATAGGCATGCCTTTTGCAAATCCAATAGCCGATGGCATTGTTATACAGGGTGCAAGCAATAGGTCTTTAGCTAACAACAAAACAAACTTAAGCCATGTTTTTGAACTTGTTAAGGCTTTTAGAAAAACAAACGCAACAACCTCCGTAGTTTTAATGGGATATTACAACACTGTTTATAAGTTTGGCGAGGATAGGTTTGTATCTTTAGCTAAGCAAAACGGGGTTGATGGCATAATTTTATGCGACCTGCCGATTTACGAAAACAAGGCTTTTTACCTAAAATGCAAGCAAAATGATATTTGTTTTATTCAGTTAGTTACAAATCTTACAACCTACGATAGAATGGTTGAAATAAGCGATTATTCCTCAGGATTTATATACTTTGTAAGCCTGCTTGGCTCAACTGGTAGCAAGGAGCCAGACATAAGCTTAATTGCCCCAAATGTAAAAATGGCAAAAGAGGTGTTTAAAAACCTTCCAATCTTGCTAGGCTTTGGCATTAAAAGCAAGGCAGTTGCAAACTTAGCTTATAGCATTGCCGATGGAATTATCATAGGCTCTCATATAATTGAAACTTACAACAGGGCAAAAAGCCTTCACCAAGATTCTACCTTAACCTTGCAGCATTTTGAAGCTGAAATAAAAGAGTACAAATACCATTCAATTTAACCCATTTGTTTGGGCGGACTTGGAAATAAGCTCTGCAAGTACTTTTTTATCAAATAAACTAATCACACCTTCAGCAATACACTTAATAATTTTAACACCTCAAGCAACTCTTCTTTGGAAGCGGTGCCTGCAAATTCAGCATTTCTCTCTTTCCAGTCCAGACTTTTGATTACATCCGCAAGAGCAACTCCGCTGACTTTATCGTTATTGATTTTTACTTCAAATGGATAACCCTTTGCCTTACTCGTTATCGGAACTGCAAGAATAAGTCCGTGTTTGTTGTATTCCTGAGGTGAAAGCACAAGTGCAGGTCGTCTCTTCATTACCTCTCTTTCTGCTTGTGGATTAAAATCAAGCCAGATTAAGTCGCCTTTGGATGGGGTGTATTTACTTTTTTGACTCATCTACCGAAATAATAACATTCATTAATGACATTGATTGCTCAAGACAAAATTGTGCATGATGTTTTTTTGGTTTGTATTCGGGTGCATGAGAGCTAGAATTTTTATCCCTTGCTTTTGCAATGTTATTAACAAGATTAGCGGTATTGCTAATCAAACCTTTTTCATTTAACTTTAATAGACCTCTTCCTTAACCCCTCCCCTCTTAGGGGAGGCTGGGTGGGGTTTTGACAGAGCTTAAAAATAATATTTCTACTTAATTACTTTTACTTTAATTTTTGGTTAAAAAAATA
>CAMDBF010000038.1 GCA_945889175.1 Rickettsia typhi | reverse complement strand
TAGGCTCGCCACGCCAGCTTGCCTTTGGCAAGCATGGGGGGGTGGCGTGCGAGCCTTATATTCCAGAGAGCTTTGTTTTAAAGAAGAGAGGTGCCTTAATGTAGAAAAGATTGCTATGTAGCAGGGGTTGTGGAAGAGGTCTATTGTTTAGAAGATGGAAATAGTTTAATCTAGTATGTGCATTATTTTATAGATCAAGAGATAGTTAATTAAGTATAGGTTGGAAGTAGATATACACTTCGACTGTGATTTTTTACAACAAGGTAAAGCCCATATTTTGGATTGTCGGATTGTTTTTAATGTTTAGATTATTATATTACGAATCCTAATTTTTTAATAATGAAATTAGAGGAAGTATTGACTGTTAAGATTCCTTCCTTTGATTGACAATGGAAGGAATGGTGTGTAAGTTAAATAGCTTTTGGGGTGTTTGCTTCATCTTTTTTAGCTCTTTCTAAATCAAGCTCGTTAAAAAGTGAACTCATAGCCTGCTCTGTAGCATCTATTGTTTTTCTTGTAGCTCCAGCTGCCTGTAAAGATTTAGAATATGTATCCATTGATTCTTCAAGGTATTTTTTAATGATTGTCTGATCGATTATAACATGAACATACAAATCACCGTTTTTAGGATCTACAAACAATGCCTGTCTAACAGCACCGCTAAGTGGAACATCTTTAACAACCTCTTTAGTAGCCTGAGAGAAAGAAGATTCAAAAGCTTCGTTATTGTCAACATTAGCCTTTCTTAAAGAGTCTTTAGTGATTCTTGAAAGTTCTGTTCTTATTTGTTGAGCAATATTTGCTCTTGCATCAGTTTCGGCTTGAGCAAGTTGAACTTTTATTCCACCCTTTGAAGGAGAGCTTATACCAACAGCTGCAACTTTACCTTCAACTCTTGGGTCAAGAACCCAAGCAGGAAAATTTGCAAAAACTCCAGCATCAGCTTTTGGTTGTTGAGCTTCAGGAGCTTTTTTTATAACACAAGCAAATGTAGATAGTGAAAGTAATGATATGGCAATTATTTTCTTTTTCATAAAGCAATAAAAACAATAAATTATCTGTTATAATACTCAACAATCAAAGGAAAATTCATTTCACATTCGTAAGGAACCTCGTTTGCAGTAAAGTTTTGTTTAATAGATGTAATGTAGCCAGCTGTGTCCACTTCTACATAATCAGCAATTTTTCTTAAGCTTGATGCTGTAGCAACACTATTTATAACCAAGTCCATTTTTCTAGCTCTTTGCTTTAAAGCAATAACTTGACCATTACGAAGGCTGTAAGATGAAACATTAACTGTTTTACCATCAACCTGAACATGTCCGTGCGACACAAGTTGTTTTGCAGCGAAGATTGTTGGAACGAAGCCAGATCTAAAAACAACAACATCTAATCTTCTTTCAAGAGCGTTAGCAAGGTTGTCGATACCGTTACCTTTTGCTCCTATAGCATTTTTAGCATATTTTTTAAGGACTTTTTCAGTAAGACCGTAGTAAAATTTTAATATTTGTTTAGCTTTTAACTGAGAACTGTAAGTTGTTACTCTTCTTACCAGTTTTTCGCCATGCATTCCAGGTAGGTAAGGTTTTTTGGCTCTTGTAGATCTGTGTTCGCCGTAAAGGTCAACACCGTACTTTCTAGCAATCTTTTTTTTAGCTAAAATAATTTTAGACATCTTAAATAAAGCAAATAATTAATCAAAATAAACATTAATATCCTATAGCAGGCTTAATACAGTGTCAAGTTAATTTTAATTTTTAAACTTTTAAACAAAATGCTTTTAAGATAAAGAGTTTAAAATTAAATCAAAAATCTGCTCTGTAGTAGTTTGTAACCCTAAAGATTCAATCGAGCAAACGCCAAAATCCGATATTCCGCAAGGTACAATTGATTTAAAAACATTCAAATCAAGATTGACATTTATCGCAAAACCATGAGTTGCTATTCCTTTTGACATTCTAACCCCTATGGCGGCAATTTTTTCGTACTTAGAATCATTATTAACCCAAATTCCAACCTTGCCATCAACTCTAAAGCCTGCAATTCCAATTGATTTAAGGGTATCAATGACTATCTGCTCTAAAAAACGCACATAGCCCTTTACATCGGGTATTGTTTTGTTTTGTAATTTTTTTACATCCAATATAAAATACACTACCGCCTGCCCCGGTCCATGATAGGTAATTTTACCACCTCTATTTGTTTGTATTGTAGGTATTTTTGTTTTCTTATTTAACAAATCAATTTCAGGATTACCGCTTGATCCTATTGTAAAAACTTGCTCATGTTCTAAAAGCCATACAAATCCTGTAAAGTTATCTTTTGTAAAATTTTTAAAAGATAAATTATTTGGATTAATTGATATTATTTCTTTTTTAAAATCTTCAAATAACTTATCATCATCTTTAATTTGATACACAATACCTTTCAAATCATCCATTACAACAATTGCATCTTGATAAGATATGTAAGAGTGTGACTTTAAAAGACATACAGAAGAGGATATGTTTGTAGGTCTTGAGATTAGAATGGATGTTCCAAATGATGTTAGTTTCTCTAAGACCTTATGCATTATGATTATTTTTTTTCAAGAAATCCAGCGGTTCTTGTAACACTAGAAACAACCTCACCTTCAGCAATCATGCATTTGTATCCGTAAAGTAAAGGTATTATAAAATTTCTTTCCTTAATTGTTGCGTTGACCAACATATCTCCATCAAAAATCCCTTTTTGCTTACCTAGAGAAATAGAGTTATCAACAGCATCAGTCAGCCTGTCCCTTTCGTCGGCACCAAGTTTAATATCAAGAGCTGGTATAAACCATCCAATTCCTAATGTTACAAAACCAAGAGCTGTTCTTGTAAGGTAAATTCTATGAATACAAGATTGACCTTTCGACTGAATGACATCAGAACGCTTATCGCCAGAATACTCTAAGCCTCTTACATTTTGAGTTGATATTGATGTAAATCTTCCTATTTTTTGACTGCAGGACTGCAATAGTAAAAAAATACAGGTAACTTTTAGCAATTTAATAAACATATTTTTATACAAAATATTGGTGCCCATAGGCGGACTTGAACCGCCACACCGTATTACCAGTCACGGATTTTAAGTCCGTTATGTCTACCAATTCCATCATATGGGCATTATAACACAGACAAAAATCTTAACATCAAAAAACAATATGTCAATAAAATAATTTTTATCACAAATCTAATGCTAAAATTTTATATTTTTTATGTCAATTTTCTTTCGTTTTCACTAGCTTTCTCGAGCATTTCATCTTTAGCTTTTTGCAATTCTTCTAGTTTCTTTTCCTGAATTACCTTATTTTTTTCACTATTACTTAAGCCATCAAGATCCATCTCTTCATCTTTATGTTTTTTTATAAATTCATCTACATTTTCTTTTTGAATTTCGATAACTTTTTGACTAATTTCTGCGATAGGTGTTACGTCAGTATTTACAATATTTTGCTCTAAAATTGTGCCTTGACTGTACTTTGGAGCCTCCACCTGTACATCACTTACAGATTGCGAATCTGTAAGTACAATTCGTGACTCTGGATACTCTTCTTTTGCGGACAGTTTGTCATTGATTTGTTTTTCATTATTATCTGCAAAAGGTAGCTCTGAAAAAGAGTTTCTTCTTTCTTTACTTAATCTTCTTTCCTTAAGTTTTTCTTGAAGCTTTCTCTCTTGTTCCTCCATTTCATTTTTTAAAACGCTTTTATTATTACTAATTAAGCTATCTGGGCCTAGTGCAACTGTTTTGTTGTGTGCCACAGATCTTGGTACTTGCTTACCATATAACATATCAAAAATATCTCCAGCATTAACACTACCAACACCGCTTTGGCTAGCTTTTTTAATAAAATCCTCCTTAGCAAGAGCAGCTGACTCCATTAAGTTTTTACCATTTTTTTGATATGCTTCAATCGATTTATCAATTTCACTTTGATTGTTTTTATTTTTATCTTTTTCTTTGTTAAAGTTTTCCTTGTCGTAATTAAGTGTAACATCGTAAAATTGTTTTTGTGCCTCTAGCTTTGATATGCCACTAGACTCCATGGCATCTTTAACATATGCATCTCTTGCTTTAAAGAAATTATCATCGTTGTCTTCTAAGAACTCCTTAGCTGTATCAGCAGCTTTGTGCCTTGCTTTATCAGTAACAAAATTTTGTTTATCTGAAGTGCCCCAGCCTTGTTTTTTTAATCCATCGTCACTAAAAGCTGAATTCATTTTGGCATTAAAAGCTGCCCCAATGCCAAAAAGTCCAGAGTAAGCTGGGTTTATCTTTTCAATTCCTTTATCAATTCCTTTGCCTACGAGACTTGGTATACCTTCTGCAACTTTGACATCTAAGCCTGTTTTTCCATGAATCATGCTTTCAAGACTACCCTTGCCAGAAGCTGCTAAAGCAGGATTTACCATCAACCCAAGCAAACCTTTATCGTATTCTGGATTACCAAATTTATCAGTTTTTATTTTACCATCTCCATCCTTTTTAACCCCGCCAATTAAACTTCTTGGAGCGTTATCGATTGTCTCCGACATTTTACTAGAAAAACCCTTGGCACCCGCCATCATTGCCGATTCGTTTCCACCACCTCTTTGAGCCTTTCTACCCTTTGGATTAAAATTAAAAGCATTGGCCAGTTTGTCAGCAGTACTTTGTATTAAAGGGATATTCTCTTTAAAAAACCAAATATAAAAACCAAAAAGAATTGTATTTTGAGGAACTTTTGACATAACATCGTTCATGACAGCCGAATAATTATCGGTCCAAAATATTGGTATTGCAAAGATTGCATACACAGGTGGCATTAAAAGTAAAAAGTATTTCCAGCCACCTAGATTCATTGTGTCGGCTAAAGAGTAGGAACAAACTTTGTAATTAAATATCGCGTAGACAGGCTCAAGCAATATGACTAACATTATTGACAAAAATAGATTTACCAGTATGTAGGTCATTAGAGGCTCAATTAAAAAGTCTTCAATAAAGCTTTCGCCTATTTTTCGCGTGGCGCTGAATAAAAACAACAAAATCATTAATGGCATTAGCGTAAAGCAAAATGCTATTGATATTTTTGCCATTAATAAAAATAGCATAACATCTTTTGCCGTCCAAGCAAAGAGTATAAAAAAAGTAAAGAGTAATACAATAAAACAAGTGTAACCACTAAATGTAATGTCAAACATTACTAGTATCTTAAAAAAGAATACATCAGTGAACATCATAGTGAACATTCCATCCAACACATCAAGTGGTGACGATCCTATGTTGGCTGCTGTTTTACCTAGATAGCTAAATACTGCATCTTGTAACTTATAAACTATATAGTCCATTGAGTAAAATACTGGCTTTAAAATATAGTTATCATAGAAATATATTGAGCTTGAGCTTGTAAGAAAGGATACCAATGTTAGCTTAACGCATAGACCTATAACATCTTTCATCTTCATTTCAAGTGTGCCAATGGTGAACATTAAGCCAATCAAGACAATTGCTAAAATGATACATAGCATTTTGACAGCTTGAAACTGAGGGTCTAGCAGTAAGGAATCCCTTGCTAATTTAACTATACCATACTTTTTTATGTTTGCACTAGAATCGGAGTTGGCAATTGTATTGCTAGTTGAGGAGACTACAGATGTTTTGTTGGCAACAAGAGGATCGTTATTAACGAAATCCTGACCGTAGAAATAGCTTAATATTTCGTTGTAAATACTCTTCATGAAATGATAATTTCTTGTTGGTTCAATTCCAATTTCTTTTTCTTGAAATGTGCAAGTAGATTCTCCGAATGTACCGGATGGCGCAAACATCATAGCTATCATTATAACGACAAACAATAGCCATGTAAATATGCAGGCATAGATATAGAACTTGGCATAAAGCTTAACTTTCGACATCATTTGCTTCATTTTTTTTGCAGCATCTGTCGCTTTGTTTACTGTGTCTAAAAATCCCTTTGGTTGAGTTTTTGGCGTAAAGGCATCTTTTGCATTTTCTTTTGCTTTTTTGCTAAGTTCCTTTATCTTCTCCATAGCTTTTATTCAATGCTATTTTTTAAACTTTTTATTAAATGCACAATATTCGTAACCTCTGTTTTAATTTCATCTTTATTTTTTTGATGCTCTTCTAATTGTAGTTTTATCTCCTGCAGTATCTCAGATTTTAACTGCTCTATTTTTTCAACCTTCTCCTCCTTGGTCATTTAATATTTAAATACAAATTAGTTTTGCTTTACTTTTTGCATTACACCATTCCATGGCATTTCAAAATCAAAGTCTCTATATTCCTGTATCATTTCAACATCGGTTTCAATAATTTTATTCTCAGTTTTACTGTATTTAATTTCCTTAAAGCCACTTAGCGGAAAATCCTTACGAAGCGGAAAACCAACAAAATTATAATCAGTTAAGATTCTTCTGTGGTCAGGGGCGTTCAAAAATTCAATGCCAAACATATCAAAAGCCTCTCTTTCAAACCAGCAGGCGGTGCTATATAAAATGGCAACACTTTCAACCTTTTCGCCAAAGGCAAATTTTACTTTAAGTCTAATTCTTTTGTTTTTTGTAATGCTTAAAAGGTGATAGTTTAACTCAAACCTTTGCTCTCTTGCAATAAAGTCGCATCCGCATAAATCAGCAAGAACCGCAAAATCAAGCTCTGGATCGTTTTTTAAAAGCTCCAATGTTGCAATTAAATCGTTTTTACTTGCAAGATGCACCGTCCACTCCTTGTTAGCTGTAATAAGATTATAATCTAGGTTAATGCTAGCCAGCTTTAAGTTAAGGCCTTGAATGAAAGCTTCGTCGGTTATTAGGTCGGTGTTGTAGGTCATAAAATCCAGAACAAAATATATTATAATTAAAGAATATGTTTTTCTTTTAAAATTGCAAATAGATTTTTTACATCAAGATTCATCCCAAACCTCCTCGCATATTATAACCTTAAAAAGCTCTCCCATTTGCTCTTTTGATGTGATTCTTTCAACAGCTAATTTTGCAAGTTTTTGCTTTGCTGGGTCCTGCTCTTTGTCAAGATATCTTTGTAGCCTAGCATTGATACCTATGGAAGTAAAAAAATCGCCCTGAGTAATTGGAGCGTATGTGTGTAGCCCATGCTTGATGCCAATGTTTTGAAAGTTATGAAAGTTCACTAAATAAGTTATGTCCGCCTCGCCTAGAGATTTTAAAACATCAACCTCCTTGTGAGCTTTAACTGCCTTAATGCTGGACTTAAATGATGGTACGGAGTAGCCGTAGTCTATTGTTAAAAAGATACCGCCCCTTTGCTTAATAGCTCTGGCAAAAAAATCAAAACACGAAAGAGCCTCACCAGAGATTTCAATAATGCTCTCATCAGGTAGTTGTTGCTGTATTTTATTTGCAAGCAAAAATGATTCCATTTGATCATTGTAATTAAGCCTTTTGTCGTGGCTAAACTCAAACTCGCCGCTTTCTTCACCTAGTGTAATTACTGCCTCGTGCCAGTTGTCCTCGGTAAGAATGAATTGCTTTAAGGCAAAGGCATCAAAAAATTCGTTTGAAAATACAAATAGCATTTCATCTTCATCAGTTTCGTCAAGTGCCTCGTTGTAAGCCTTTTTCCAGCAGATGTTGATATCTTCTAAAAAAGGCTTAAGAATTTTTTTTTGCTCTTTAATTAAAAGCTCTGATGTTTCGACCATTACAACGGAGAGGTTTTTGTAAAAACTTGGAATGAGCTTTAAAAGATTAAGGCAGTCCCTCATAAAAAACCCATTGCCACCGCCAAGTTCAATTAAAGTGCATTTAGGCTCGCTTTTAAATCGTTTGTAAGAGGAGGCAAAAAACAATGCTATCATCTCGCCAAAAAGGCTTGTCATTTGCGGAGAAGTTACAAAGTCTCCCTCAAGCCCAAAGGGATTTTTTGTTTTGTAGTAACCAAAGTCCTCGTGATAAAGGCATAGGTTAATAAATTTATCAATTTCAATAAAACCATTTGCCTTGATAACTTCGGTAATAATATATTTTAACTCTTGTTTAGATTCGGCGTCCTGCATAATGCTCAGTAATAATATAATCTAGTCGTATATCGTGATGTTCCTCTTTAAAATCATTGCACTCTTGCAAGGCAAAAGCAAGTCCTATTTTAAGTGTAATGACAGAGTTATGCTCGGCAAAGTATCTGTCGTAATAACCACCCCCGTAGCCAAGCCTGTAAAGGCTAGAGTTAAATGCAACTAATGGAACAATAAAAATGCTCGGCACCGCAACATCGCCCTTAAGATTAACAAACTGCATTTTGCACTCCTGCTTGTTTGTAATTACTGGTAAATAGTAATTAGTAAAATTACTTGCAAGATAGCTAGTGTCAACCTCATGTTTAATGGGCTTGTAGACTGCTATATCATTGTTAGCTTTACCGATAAGCTTAGACACTTCTTGACAGATATAAAGAGAGTTATTTTTGTAATCCTCAGGGTCAATCAACAAGCGTTTTTTTATGTAGCTGCTTCTTAACTGGGATTTATTCATAATTCTTTAATTGCAATATCTCTTACAATATAATAAGATAAAGCTATCAATTAAATATAAAAAAGCAAATAAAAAAACAGCCTTTAATTGAAAAAGTTTAGATTGATAAAAAAATAAGAAACTTTATTTATTCAATCTATGTCTTTTCTTTTAGTTTTGTAAATTTCAATTTCCACACACTGCTCTCTACTTTCCAAAATAAATGTAGCCTATGTGCTTTTGAAAATTCAGCTCGTTTGATATCCCTACTTATGCTGCATTCAATAAATTCATAAAACATTGTATTTGAAAAGTTAAGCATATATCAAGCTGAAATTCTAAGTAAATCTTCTAAAACTGATTTGTCTTTATATCTTAAATCTACCATGCTACCTAGTACCAAATCCCTTTAACAGTTAAATAGACCTTTTTGGGATTTTATTAACTTTAAATATTAACTTCCAAAGTCATGCAAAAACATAAAGCTATTTTACACAACTTAACACACGCCACTCCCCCTGCCAGCTAAAGCTGGCTGGCGTGGCGAGCCTAAAGAAGGAAGGACAGTAGTGGATAATTTATTAGACCTCTTCCTTAACCCCTCCCCTCTTAGGGGAGGCTGGGTGGGGTTTTGACAGAGCTTAAAAATAATATTTCTACTTAATTACTTTTACTTTAATTTTTGGTTAAAAAAATATACCCTATCCTTATTAAACACACACGCCC
>CAMDBF010000037.1 GCA_945889175.1 Rickettsia typhi | reverse complement strand
TCTTGACTAAATTTATTTCAAACAAACCTCTCTGCAATATAAGGCTCGCACGCCACCCCCCCATGCCAGCTAAAGCTGGCTGGCGTGGCGAGCCTAATGAGGATTAATCGGGATGTAAAATATATTTCTTAGGCTCTATCACAAAACCCCACCCAACCTCCCCTAAGAGGGGAGGAGTTACAGAGTGGCATCCTAGAGGGGAGGGGTTAGGGAAGAGGTCTAGTTTATAAAGGCAGTCAACAAAGGAAAAAATTTGCGGAACAAGCAAGTGTAATCAAAATCTTCAAGGAGTTACCGCGAGGTTTCTAAAAATTGAAATCTTTATTTACTTTGACAGCTTAATAAATTCAGCTATATAGGACTGAATTATTCTTGGGTCGTATTCTTTAAAATTACCATTATCAAGCCTGTCCTGCATTACATTTTGCCTACAACGCCAGTAAGATATTATATCTCTTTTGTCGTAATTAATAATACCTGGGTATTTTAAAAGGCAAAGTTTATGGTCATTTTTTTCAATAAGTTGAAAAAACTTGTCATTAACCGCATCTCTTTGAAACATAGTATAGCCATCCGTCACATATTCATCGCCATCTTCTTTTGTATTGGCTTGAGCTAGGGTAAATCTTAGGGCAAATAAAGTGATTAACAAGATAAATGCCAGAATATAAAACTTTTTAAGCATACATCCTAGGATATTAAAGTATATTTTGTTTTACCTAAAAGCAAATTCGATAAGGGTGCTTCTTGTTTTATTGAAAAGACCGCTATCTTCATACCCCTGTCTCTAGCTAGCGAAATGGCGGAGGTGTCCATAACCTTTAAATTTTCATCAATCACTTTTTTGTATGAAATTTGATCAAATCTTACAGCATCTTTATTTTTTTTGGGATCGTCACTATATACCCCATCAACACTTGTACCTTTTACGAGTAGATCGCAGTTCATTTCCATGGCTCTAAGGGTTGCGGTTGTATCGGTTGTAAAAAATGGATTACCAGTGCCAGCTGCAAAAATTACAACTCTACCCTTCTCAAGGTGTCTTAATGCTTTGCGTCTAATATATGGCTCGCAAATGGAAGTAACTGGTATTGCAGACTGCACCCTTGCAGGCACACCGTTTTGCTCCAGAACATTTTGCAAGGCAACAGCATTCATAATTGTTGCAAGCATACCTATATAATCTGCAACGGTTCTGTCCATTCCTGTTTTTTCGGCACTTGCTCCTCTGTAAATATTGCCACCACCAACAACAAGACAAATATCAATTCCCTTGTCTTTAACTGCTTTTATATCAAGACAGATGTTTTTCATTACATCGTAATCATGGCCAAAGGCTTGCTCGCCCATAAGGCACTCACCCGATATTTTATATAGTATTCTTTTAGCCTGAGTTATCATAAAGGTAAAGGTAAGAGTATGTATATTGATTTTTGGTGCCCCTAGCCGGACTTGAACCAGCACGATATTTCTATCACCAGATTTTGAGTCTGACGCGTCTACCAATTTCACCACAGGGGCACATACAGCTTAATATCTTATTATGCATTCTTTATAATTTCAAGACTTTGTTACAAATATCTTGCAAGGTTATCAAAATACCAGTATAATAACAAATTATCATTAATAAAAACATTGTATTTTCATATGTTAAAAATATTTAAATTTTATAGTACATTAAGCCTTACCTTGGCAATGTTATTGTACAGCGAACTTGCCTTTGGTAGTTACTACAATAAAAATCCAATAATACAATCTAATCAAAGTAATATCAAATTTGATTCCGTAGAAAAAAAATCTTTAGAATTTGCTAAATACAATAAAGATAAAATTCAAAACAATCATTTAAAGCAAGTGCAAATTAGCAATGCAAATGGCTATAATGGATTACATCAAAAACTCCAATCAATAAAAGGCTATACAAGTAAAAATAACGATCTCAAGAATAAATTTTACGCAAAAGGCGTAAGATCAAAAAGATCTTACATGAATATAAATCTTACCGCTGGCCTTTCTAATTACTCTAATAAAATATCGCTTAACGATCCATCATGGAATATAAACGACAGTAGCGGAAACAAATTGTCAAATAACATATCAAAAACAAGCCCTATGTTTGGGGTTCAGGCAAGGTTCTTTCCAATGAGTCAAGCTTTAATAAAAACAAAGGGTCGAATTTCGTTCTTTAAACCTTTTTTTGCCGTCGATCTTTATGCCTCTTTACCAAGTAAAATTAAGATGCAAAAAACAATACGCCAAACAATTAACAATAAAACACAAGATGCAATTTATTCCTCAGATGCAACATTAAACAACGGTATATCATTATTTTTAGGTGCTGGGTTAAATTTAATCAACAACTTTTATATTCTAGGTGCCTATGATGTTTTATACGGTAAAACAAGAATAGAAACTGGCTATAAATTTCCAATCTTTAATTTATATAAACATCAAGTTACTATATTTGCAGCCATGGATTCTGCTAAAAATAGCTTGAAAACAGAACAAAAGATTAACAATATTGGTGTTGATGGTAGTATTGCTTACAAGGCATTTTCTCTTGGTGCTGCCTTTGAAGTCTTTTAGATTGTAAAATACATAATGTTAATACTTGGTATAGACCCCTCTCTAGCGTCAACAGGTTGGGCTTTGTTAAATAAAAATAATCAAAATTACAAATACATATCCTCTGGGGTATGCAAAACTAGTCCAAAAGACGATACTATAATAAGGCTAGATTTTATAAGATGTAGTATCAAAACACTTCTTAACGATGTTAAACCAAATGTTGTTGTAATTGAGGAAAACTATGTTAGTATAAATCCTGGGGGCTCAATAAAGCTTGCCTTAGCAAGGGGTATTATTCTTGGCGAATTATTTAGCTATTTTAAGGATAATGACATTGATTTACAAAGCCATGTTAAACAGGTTAGTCCTGCTTTTGTCAAAAAAACAGTTACTGGCTCAGGCAATGCCGATAAAGAGCAGATTGATAAAATGGTAAAACTAATTCTACCAGAGCTTAAGGACACAAAACTTATAAAAAACGATCAAAGCGATGCTATAGCAATTGCTCTTAGCTTTGTATAGTCAACTGACTTAAGTAAATCATTACTTTACTACACAAAATTACACATCTAAGATTCTTGTGTTTGCAAGATAAGCTAGTCTTTAAAATTAGCAAATTAAAATCTTAAAGGCTAGCTTTTAAAAGTTTTTGGCGAAAGCTAGCTAAGCTAAAAACTAAGCTAGGCTTTTACTCTTGAGTCAGCTTTGCAAAAAAGCTAAATATTGTTAAGCATATATACAACAGTTCTTGGGGTTGTTTTTTGAGAGCTTGCGGCTAAATTACAAGAAGGCTCCGCAAAAACATCTAATCCATTTTGATCGTTACTACCAATGTTCCCACCTCCAGAAAATGTGTTATCATATTTGCAGATAAAAGATCTTACTTGTCCAGTTGCTGCATTACCATCATCAATGATTTTATCCAAAGTATCAGCTTCCTCACCTTTTAGTACGGGATCAATAGGGTAGTAGTAATAATTCGAGCTACATGCATCAGGGTAACCATATTGTAAACATACAACGAAAAAATTTGTGCATCGATAATTACAACCATCACCTGTTAAATTAGTAGCCATAGATCCATCGGTAGTAGAAGGTGCACATCCCGCCCTATCCGGATAATTTGGATCGACGGTTACGGATGTCGAAACAAGGCTTACAGGAGAGTTTGAAGATCCTGAGAATTGATTAGAGGCAAAACTGGCTCTTGATTTATACATACCACCTATCGTTAAAGTATTACCTTTAAATGAAAGACCAGAATTTGCCTTAGTTGGAAAAAGTGGGGCAGTAGTTTTATCACTTATTCCAAAAAACGAAATATTTACACCATCTACAGTCGATGTTGCGGTGGTTGATTCCATTGTTGCAACATCAGAATTTCTTATGGTATACAAAGCTTTATTGCTACTTGATATACCTTGTGGCGATATATAATTACCATAATATAGCTGATACATAGCAAGAGTAGACTCATTTGCATAATTTGAAGGATTTGCATTACAGTCTTGATTTGTTCCATCAACTTTTTTATTCGAACCATAACCAAACTCAATTAAACCATCACCATCCCCTCTGTTTGTAGGAAAGCCAGTTTTTATATCAATTGTTTTAGACTGATTAGTAAATTCTATCATTGTATCTTGGGTAGTGTCACCAGGTAGGGCTCCATTAAAGTCGTAAAAAGCTTTTGTTCCATTGTCTATCTCTCTAAGTTGTTTTACTAAAGCAGTTATTTTACTTTTTTTAATAATTCCAGCACCTTTAAATGCACTAAAAAGTAATAAACCCGAAACAACAAGTACAATACTGACCTCAACAATTGAAAATGCTTGTTGACTTAAAGTTTTTTTGGGTAAGGAGATTTCAAATAAATCATTCATAATGAAACTAAAAATACAAATACAAAACAAAACAGCTTTTAGCAAAATAGAGATTATAAAGCAAAAGTTCGTTTGTCAATAGTAAAATATATATTTTTATAATAAATATGTAATATTGGTTGTATTTTACTAAACTTTATGTAAAAATTTAATAAAGTTATTATAAAATACTTGCTTATAAAGCACTAATGTAATTCCTTTCAAGATTCATTCTTGATTTGTGAACTTATGTTAAAGTTCGTTTGTCAAGAGTAAAATATATATTTTAATAACAAATATGTAATATTGGTTGTATTTTACTAAACTTTATGTAAAAATTTTCGTATATTATATCAAAAAAGATTTAAATTGTTATATCATAATTCTTTACAACCCCCTTATATCGCCACTTCTAACATCAAGGCTTGATTTTTTTACCTCGTCGGCATAAAACTCGTAAAACCAGTTGACAAACATCGACACTGAGTCGCAAATATCATCATTTTTAAGATTAGGAAAGTGTGTAAGCTGGTGCATTGTGTTTTTAAATTCATGCATGGATTCATTAATATGTATTCTTCCTTTTTCAAAAAAGTAAGAGGCAAAAGTTAGCCTTAATTGTTTTGAATTTACAGGCACTCTGCCAAAGATTGGCGTCATCACAGCGTCCTGCAGGTGCTGTATAAGCTGGGAGCCTGAAGCTGCATCTTCAATGATAATAGCTTTTGGCGAATATTTTTTGATTAAATCGCAAACAAGGCAAACCGTGTTTGGATAGTTAAGTTTTTGATTAATAACCTCTTCTAAAAATAAATCTTTTTGATTAAACCCAAGCTTAATCTCGCTCATACCCATTTGCAAAACTGAGCCTCTGTTAAGCCCAAGTTTATTGGCATTATTGTTTAACTTTGAAACATTGTCACCAAACTCTTCTTCATAAAAAATATTATTTTTTATTGCTTGGTTTCGTCTTTGCATAATCTGCTTTTTTAACAAATCAGGGTCTGGATCTTTAAGTCTATACCAAACAGATACTGCAGTGTAATCGTTACTTGCCCCCGGTTTAACCGCCGAGTCTATGCTTACAAAATACTCTTTCTCTTCCTTTGGTATTTCAATATCGCTTTGCTCAAATGTCTTAATCCAAGATTTTTTAATCACCCCACCATCTTCAGACTGCGGATTTTGCTGATACTGTGCCATAAATATCGCCTCACCAACATCATACTTTGTTGCCTCCATCTCCTCTATGCCATCCCTTGCTTCGTGCAAAATATGCCCTTTGGGCCTAAAATAACGATAATAATTAGGATTTTTAATTAAAATCTCTCTATCCTCAGGTGCTACAAGTTCAAGGTTTAAAACAAACCATTCCTTCCTTTCGTCCTTGTCTAAAATGTGACCTATAAGATCATCGCAGTGCAATCTTTGCATTACAATAACTACCCCGCCCTTTTTTTTACTGTTAAGCCTCGACATAAAGCTTCCTCTAAACCACTCCTGCACTCTTTCTCTTGACCTTTTGCTTACAACATCAACAGGTTTTTGGGGGTCGTCTGCTATTAAAATATCCGCCCCTTCGCCTGTTAATGTACCGTTAATTGAGGTTGCAAATCTAAAGCCTTTTTGGCTTGTGCATATTTTATTTTTCAGCCCAGTGTTCTTTACTATTTGCGTCTTTGGAAATAGCGACTTATACCAATCAGTCTGCATCACTCTTTTAACCTGATTTAAAAAATTATTACTTAATTGCTGATTATAGCTAGCCGAGATAATTTTTTTATGAGGAAATCTACCAAGTAACCACAAACTAAAGGCAACATTAACACAATGTGATTTTAAGTATCTTGGGGGCATTGTAATGATAACTCTTTTAAGCTCGCCGCTTGCTACAAGTTCTAAGGTCTTTGATATTGCTTCTATGTGCCAATTAGGCAAGTAATCTATGCTGGGGTTTAACTCTTTAAAAGACTGCTCAATGATGTAATCAAGACTGCAAAATTCACTTGCTTTACTCTCAAATTTTTTATAGATTAACGCAAACTGCTCATTATCAAAATTTTTGTCAGTAAAATTAAAATTATTCATACAAATAAATAAAAATATTGATAGTTATAATAAACAATTTACACATAATACTTGCTGAACTTTTGTTTAGCATTAAGCAGTTTTACAAAACTTTATAAATTTTTATAAAATTAAGATGTCAGTTAATAAAGTTACTTTACTTGGTAATGTTGGGCAAACGCCGGAGATTCGTTCGACTCAAGCAGGTGCACAAATTGCAAGCTTTAGCATTGCAACAACCGATTACTGGAAGGATAAAACCACAGGAGACAAAAAAGACAAGACTGAATGGCACAGAATAGTCGTTTTTGGCGATGCTCTTGTTAATGTTGTTAAAAATATAGTAAAAAAAGGATCCAAGGTTTATCTTGAAGGTGCACTACAAACCCGTAAATGGCAGGATCAAAGCGGGGTTGAAAAATACACTACCGAAATTGTCTTGCAAGGATATGCTGCAAAAATTGAGGTTCTTGACAGAAGAGATGCTTCAGGCGGCGAGCATTCAAACGAGGGTTCTTTTTCAAACTCTTCAAGTAAGGATAATGACTTTGGAATGGGAGGTGACAGTGACGACGAGGTTCCTTTTTAATATTACTTTAATATTATTTAACACCTATTGTGCTTGGCAAAAAGCATTCACACATTAAACTTAGATCCGCTAAGGCAAAGGCTGAATTGCATTTTAAAATTACCTCAATAGTCTTTGCTGTCATTAGTTTAATTTGTATTGTTTTTTTTGGCAAAAAAAATTCTGACAATTTAAATATAAATAAAATTTCTTACTTTACTGCCGCTTTTGATTTTCCTTTTCGATGTGCGGTAAAAGTTAAGTTTTTTCTTTTTGATCTCGTTGAATTTTACCAAGTTAAAAACGAACTTTTGGAACAAAATGCAAAATTAATAAATAAGCTTGAAAGCTACGAAAACATGGCTAGCGAAAATGCTTATTTAACAAATAATGTAAATCTTGCAAATCAAAACGCCTCAAGCATGATATATGCAAGAGAAATATTTTTCGATTCCATCAAATCATATTCAATACTAAATAAGGGATCAAGGGATGGCTTACACGAGGGCGATGTTGTTTTTAAGTCCCAAAGTCTTCTTGGTAGAATAATTAAGGTATATCCAGATCACTGCTTTGTTTTACTTATTAGTAGCGAAAATTTTAGACTTCCAGCAAAGGTGCAATTAAATGATACATCTTTTGTTTTTGGAGTTTTTGTTGGCGGAGCAAATCCTAAAATACTCTACACGGACAGAATCGATGCCGAGCTTGAAGATAAGGATGTATTTACTTCGGGTGAAAATTCTATTTCAATTGCAAATATATACATTGGCAAAACTGGAAAATTTAATTCCCATTCCGAACTTACTGTTAAGCTTGACAGAAAAGGCTTTTATAAAGACAGTGATATTGTAAGTATAGCTTTTAACAAACCAAGCTTTATAACACCCGAAGGACCCGAGATAGCAATGAGGCAGGCAATTGAGGATGGCATTATAATCGATGAGCTAAGTGATGAGCCAAGTCAAACACAGGAAGGTCAGGCAAATACCATCAAAACTCAAAATCAAACACATGTTAAACACTGAACTATTAGATGAGTTTATACTCTTTATAAGTTCCGAAAGAGGTTTGGCAAACAACACAATAGAGGCTTACAGGCTTGATATTAATCAATTTTTTGAATTCTTAACCATAAATAAAATAAATTTTGACCAAATAACAGAGCAAAAATTAAAGCTTTTTATATCCAGTATTTACAAGAAAAATATTTCCATAGCCACTACAAACCGCAAGATAGCATGCCTTAGAAGCTTTTTTAAATTTTTATATAACAATTCCTTTATCAAAACTAATCCTTGTGAGGAGTTGGCATTGATAAAAAAGGAAAGTAACCTGCCTGTGTTTTTAACAAAAAATGAAATAGAAATTCTGCTTAACGAGGCTGCAAAATCAAATACAATTAAAGGCATAAGAATTTACACAATATTGGAGCTTTTGTACTCAACTGGTATGCGGATTAGCGAATGCCTTAGCCTTTTGCATGATGATGTATTAACATCGGCAGACGAGCTTGTAATTAACGGCAAGGGTAATAAGCAAAGGAGTGTTTTTATTACTCAATCGGCACAAAAAGCACTAAGTAAGTACCTCGTTATTAGGGGGCAGTTTGTGGCAAGATTGTCAAGACAGTTTATAAATAATAATAAATATCTCTTTTGCTCCGATGGTGAGCTTGGGTATTTTTCTCGTCAAAATTTTTTTATAGCATTAAAAAAGCTAGGGCATATTTGCAAAATCGACGAGGCAAAACTTTCGCCCCACAAAATCAGACACTCCTTTGCAACACATATCTATCAGGGCGGGGCAAATTTAAGGGTGCTTCAAGAGGTTTTGGGGCATAGCGATATATCAACAACACAAATTTACACACACACAAATGTTGCTGGTTTAAAGCAGGCAGTTAAGGCCTTTCACCCCCTTGCAAATGGTAAGTAACTTAATTTTATAGATACACATCAACTGCAATTTAACTAAAAATCCCCACTTTGTTATTAAATAGACCCCTTCCCTAACCCCTCCCCTCTAGGATGCCACTCTGTAACCCCTCCCCTCTTAGGGGAGGTTGGGTGGGGTTGTGATAGAGACTAAGAAATATATTTTATATCCCGATTAATCCCCATTAGGCTCGCCACGCCAGCCAGCTTTAGCTGGCATGGGGGGGTGGCGTGCGAG
>CAMDBF010000036.1 GCA_945889175.1 Rickettsia typhi | reverse complement strand
CAAAAAATAAATCCTTCCGCGATACTTGGTAAGCTGGTGAGTTTCCAATTAGGAACATCTTATAACTATAAACCAATTTGCAATGATAAATAATAAGTAAAATATTTGTATTTTTTTACTTCACGCACTTGATTTATACTAATTTTAAAATACATATAAATATATCTACAAAATAGATGATTGATGATAACAGAATACCATGGAGCAAAAAATTTCAAAGGAAACTCATAAACACATTCTTGATTATTTTAAGGTCAAAAAGATACCCATCTATGGTGGTCTCGATGAACTAGATTTTCTTGAAAGATTGTATGATTTAGAAAAAATGGAGTCTTGTGATTCTAGGTACGATAATGCAAGACAGGATATTGAGCAGCATACCTTCTTTAATGACTGGGATGATGGCTGGGTTTTTAAAGATAGTCGCTTCGAGTTAAAAGATGATGATAAATTTTTATTATTTCTATGTGAAACGATTCATCCAGCAGTCCGAAGTGACGAAGGGAAAGTGAGAGAGATTGTTGACTTCTTAAACAATATTTTACAAAAACATGGATATCGTATATTTCAAGAACTTAAGAATGAGCTTGCTATTTACAATTGGTCAAAAATAGATAGCTGCACTCTAAAACTCTATTCTACAGAGTCTAATTGCATGATAAATCCTCTCTTGCATGATACTATTTTTACACGATATGGTCTAGCTTGCGAAAGAATAGGAAATTCCGATTATGAAGGGGCAATTACTACTGCACGCTCTCTAATAGAGACTGTTTTATTAAGCAGTCTTGACGAAGAAGGCAAAAAATATAAGGGTAATTTAGATTTAATATACAAAGCTTTTAAGAAGCGTTTTAAGAATTTTGATCCTTCTTGCGAACATTTTGAAGATACATTGAAACAAATTTTAACTGGGTTAAATAGCATTGTTTTAGGCATTGCATCCATGAGAAATAAAACTGGAGATGGCCATGGTGAAAATATTAAATCTCACAAGAACTACAAACCATCCAAACATCATGCCGAGCTCGTACTTAATGCTTCTCTTACTTTTTCACAGTTTATTGCATCTAGCTTGGAACATCAAAAGATAAAAATAGACAATTTCGAAGGTTCTAACTTACAAGAATTTGTTAAATCCCCAAAGTGAGATGTCCTTTATGAAAAAGTGCCTAACAATGTATTTATAAACAAAAACATTTACACCCCATTAGACATAGATGCCACCTACCTTTAGGTAAATGGGGGGATGGTCTATATTGCAAAAAGTTTTATTTTTAAATGTCTAATTGCACAGAGGCTTAGAACAAGACTAGTGATTAAAAACAGCACAATGCCTATTCGCCGCTATTTACAAAATCAATTAAATCTTTGTTGCCAGAGAGCTCTATTTCGCTAGGCTTGCCGCACCAAGATATCAAGCCATTTTTAAAAAATACAATTCTATCGGCAACAATTCTTGCATGCTTAATATCATGCATAATAGATATCTTTGTTGCATTCTTTC
Organism: Rickettsia typhi; assembly: GCA_945889175.1. Taxonomy (GTDB): domain Bacteria; phylum Pseudomonadota; class Alphaproteobacteria; order Rickettsiales; family Deianiraeaceae; genus CAMCVL01. The sequence continues at coordinate 8,668 of CAMDBF010000036.1, read as the reverse complement.
CGTTCACTTTACAATTTTTTATAAGGTCTGATATTCTATCGCTTGTTAAAGGATCAAGTCCGCTTGTTGGCTCGTCAAAAAAGATAATTTCAGGATGAGTAACTAAGGCTCTTGCAATTGCAACCCTTTTTTGCATTCCCCCAGATAAGTTTTGTGGATACATGTCAGCAATTTGCGCATTTAAGCCAACTTGCTCTAGGGCATTAATTGCTATGTTTTTCATCTCTTGTTCTGTTTTTTTGTTATCAAGAAAAGCTTTAAAACAAATATTTTGCCAAATTGAATAAGAATCAAAAAGAGCATTAAGCTGAAAGGCAAATGCTATTTTGTTGAATAAATGAAGTTTTTGTTGCTGGTTAAAAAAGCAAATATCATGACCATCTATAAATATTTTCGATTCTATATCGGCATCAATAAGTCCAGATATTAACTTTGAAAATATAGTTTTACCGCAACCAGACTCACCAAGTATAACTAAGGACTCGCCTTCGTAAATTTCAAAATCAATACCTCTTAAAATAGGCTTTACACCAAAGGTTTTGCGTAAGTTTTGCACTTTAATTTTAACCTTTTGCATAATTTTACAATATAAAAACCATAAAAGGTTGACAAGCAGCAAGTATTATATCAATCTTTTCTTTCTTTAAGCCATCAGATAAAGCATTAAGCTGTACATTGTCAAAAAATTCTTCAAGACTTTTTGGTAGCTCTTTAATATCTTTATCAATGTAAATGTGTTCCTTTAAAAAATCTGGCAAAAACTCGGTATTAACATTTCCGTTGTCATCGTAACAATACTGAGTAGCATTTCCAATTTTACAAACTTCATCTTTAACCTCTTGGTGAATAAACTTAACATCATCTAACTCACTAGACCTAAGTACAACATTGCCACCCTTTATACAAAGGCTTTCCACTAAGGCAATTTGCAACTTATGATCCTTAATGCCCTTTATTACAACGGAGGTATAGGGGCAGTTGTTTGTGTTTTTTAACTCTTTATAATCAACAATTTTATAAAAATCAACCCCTTGGCTTTTAAGTAGGTTTAAGCCCCTTTCAAAAATATGTAGCTTTTTATTACCTACAAAATAGCTTCCAAACCATATTAAGCTCAGTAGATTTTTGCCTGTATAATAAAGAGATTTAGTTTTAAGGTTGGTGTCCCTTACTTCTTGACCCGCAAGAAAAGAGGCAAATCTTTGATAAAAAAATTCATAAATTTGATTATGTAAATTGTTTTTATCTTGCGAAATATTATTTAAGTCGCCAAATGCCCTATCACACATAAGCACGGCATCTTGTAGAGATACATTAAAACCCTCTTGATTTTTATTATGCACATAACCTTGATCCAAGATAATCGACACAACAAGATCGGCTGCTCTTTTAAGGGCAAAAGGATCTTTTGATGATGTTGGAATATTGCCTGCTACAAAATGAGCATAGATTTTTTCAAGATTTTCAGAGAGTTTTATCAAAAGAGAAAATTTTGATAGCGTAATGTTATTGTTGTATTGGTTAGATATAGCTTCAATAATATCTTGATTATATCCCTCGTGCTTTGCAATAAATGCACCTATTTTACCCTGTAGAGAATCAAACTCTTTAACACTTTGAGTCGTTAAATCGCTCTTTAAAAGGCTAATACAGGTTTTAATTTGCCCTTCGTTAATATCAAGACGGGACTTGTTATTTATTTGCAAAGTTATTACTTTAATTCTTTCAAGCCTGTCATAAACAGAACCTAAGTTTGCAATAAAGTGAAGGCTTTTTAAATCTTCGTATCTTGATGCCAATGGTATTTCAAAATCCTGTTCGATAAAAAATCTAGCATCAGTAAGCCTTGCATTGAGAACTTTTACATTGCCATTGATAATGTTGTTTTTTGTCCGCCCATCGTCTGTAAAAGGATTGTTTGACACAATGGCACAGGTATTTGACAAAGAGCCATCCTTGTTTTTAAACATTAGATATCTTTGATTTGTTTTAATTGTTTCAATAATTAAGTCGTCCAGTATTGTCACTGAGCCTTTATTTGTTTTTGCTTTTAATACTTCGGGCTCAATTTGCAATGGCAAAAGCTGTGGCCATTCGCAAAGCATTGAGTTTTCAACGATTAGCTTTTGATCTCCGTCATATTCAACATTATAGACTTTGCAAATCTCATCAATTTGGTCTTTTATAATATTACATCTTTCTTTATCATCCAAAATAACATAGGCTTGCTTTAGTTTTGTTTTGTATTCTTCAAGGCTAGTAACACTAAATTCTTCTGGGGCATAAAATCTGTTTCCACTTGTTGCATTACCACTTTTAATTCCTGCAAATTCAAAATTTACAACCTCGCCGTTAAAGATACACAAAAAAGATCTAATAGGTCTAATCCATTGCTTTTGACTCTCGTTAAAAGGCATTGCCTTTGACCAAGATTTTGAAATGCTATCAAGAATATCGGGAATTATGTATTCTATAAGCATATCTTTAGTCAAAACCTCTTTTGCTGGCTTTGTGTAATAATAGTAACCATTTTCCTCATAAGTTTGCTCTTTGGTTATTTTATTAGATTCTAAAAAGCCATCCATAGCTTTTTGCGGGGCTGTTATCGCAGGACCCCTTACTATTTTTCCATCTAATAAAATAGATGTTGGAAAAGTGTTATAAAAAACAACCCTTCTTGGTGTAATAAAAATATCATAACCTTGGTTGTTTGAAAATTGAGAATAGTCAGCCAAAGATATTTCTTTAATTTTTAATTGATCAAAGGCTGGAATTTCGTCGGTAAGAATTTCGATAAAAAACTGCATATGTAAATTGAATTTTTGGCAGGTCTACCTTAGAACATCAGTGTAAAGCTCTTCAATTGGTGGGAGTGGCGAGTTTTTTGCAAACTCAACAATTTCGTCAATTTCGGATTGAAATTTATCATAAACAGCATCAATATCATGTTGATTAAGAAGCTTTTTGGCAATAATGTATTGCTTGAGGGCATCGATTGGATCTTTCTCATTTTTATACTTTTCAACCTCGTCTTTACTGCGGTATTTTGCAGGATCACTCATCGAATGTCCTCTGTATCTGTAAGTTTTAAATTCAATTAATATAGGACCATTGCCACCCCTTACATGACTTACGGCATCATCCATTGTTTTTTTAACTTCAAAAAAGTCCATACCATCGGCCCTCAGGCTTTTAATGTTAAAAGATTCACCTCTTTTGTACAAATCTTGATTACTCGAAGCTCTTGCAACGCAGGTACCCATAGCATATTCATTATTTTCAATAATATATATTACGGGAAGATTCCACAGTTTTGCCATGTTAAAAGATTCGTACACCTGCCCTTGATGTAAAGCTCCATCCCCAAAAAATGTTACACAAAGATTATTTTGATTATTGTATTTGTTCGAAAAAGCTATTCCAGTACCTATCGGCACCTGAGCTCCAACTATTCCGTGCCCACCATAAAAACCTCTTGGGGTATCAAACAAGTGCATAGATCCTCCTTTACCCTTGCAGACGCCGTCATATCTACCAAGCAGCTCTGCCAATACTCTTTTAGGATCGGCACCAGAGAGTAGAATATGAACATGATCTCTATAGCTTGTGACAACCTGATCGGACTTATCTATTGCAGCGTAAACGCCAGCAACAACAGCTTCCTGACCTATGTATAAATGACAAAATCCACCTATGTGTTTAGAAAGATAGAGTTTGACGCAAGCTTCTTCAAATTTTCTTGCAAAAACCATTTTATTAAAAAATTCTAGCACTAGGGCATCAGGTGCCACATTGCTTTTGTCAGTTGCTTTTACCATAGTTTTATCTTCAAAATGTTGTTAATTGATAAAAATATAGATATTAAAAAATTACAAATTGATTTATTCTATTTCAATTGTTTTAACATCCTTATCAAGAGCCTTGATTACTTCAGGTGTAATATCATATTTGTCATCACTATAAAAAACCATATTACTTGGCAGTACAATTGATGCTTTTTTGTCGTTTGCAATAACCTTTACAACCCCTTTAACTATGTCAACAAGTTTTTGACTAGCGGCAACTTGTTTGTCATTAAGCTCTTGCAAGTCAGCCTGAAACTTACCATCTAAAGTTGCAACATCTCTTTGCAAAGCTTCAACTTTTTTATTATATTCCGCTTCCGAAATTTTTGACTTTTGCTTATTAATTGTATCAATTTTAGTTGATATTTCTTTTTTTTTGTCTTCAATTTTAGATTGCAATATGCTTTGTTTTTTTTGCATTTTTTCTTGCATATCTTTACCAACCTTTGATTCGTTTGCTATTTTTTCAATATCCAAGCTAAGAACGGAATATGATTCTTTTGCAAATGAAGCAGAACTTATGAGGGTAACACAAAGAAGGATGGATGTTTTTTTAATAAAATTCATAAACAAAAAATAAATAACTAACACATTTTACTTAAGACCTCAAATCATTCAACAATTTATATTTAGACTTGTGAATATTTCAATAAATTTAATATTTTTTCTTACAAAAGTTTATTCTGTAATATCCTCATCGTCAATTTGTCTACGAGAATTTTTTACAATGACATCGTCTATTTCTTTTTTACGCTGCACCGAAACTGACAAAGTTGCAATTGGTCTTACGATAAGTCTTTTAATCCCTATTTCATCACCAGTTTCTTCGCAATAGCCATAATCATCTTCTTGAATTTTTTGCATTAACTTATCAATTTTTTTAATCATATTAGTCAATCTTTCAACCTGAGTCATTAAATCGGATACATCGCTATAGCGAGAAGCCAAATCTATCTCATCTGAGTCGTTAACATCTCTAAGTTCTTCAATATTTTTATTAATTCTCTCAATTTCAAGCAAAGAGGAATCTCTCATTTCACTAAGCACACCATAAAAATAAGCACGGTGCCTTGGATTCATGTAAGGATAATCTTTTTCAGGACTATAGTCCTTGGGCAAATTATGATAATCTTGAATTGTTATAGAGTGTGATTCACTTTTTTTTGCAGCTTTTGACATTTTGCAACGTAATAATCAAACAATCGTACCTATACAAACCTCTAATACATGCAGTATAAGGCTTACTAAAAACAAGATTTATCAAGTTTTAAGTAAGCCATAAACTTACAGCTATGCTATTACTTAATAATTTTAGTAACAACACCAGCACCAATAGTTCTACCACCTTCACGGATAGCAAATCTTAAACCAACATCCATAGCAACCTGAGCTATAAGAGTAACTTTAAGCTGAGCTGTGTCACCTGGCATAACCATCTCCTTACCAACGATTTCAACAGAGCCTGTAACATCAGTAGTTCTGAAATAAAATTGTGGTCTGTAATCTTTAAAGAAAGGAGTATGCCTACCGCCTTCTTCCTTTGTAAGAACAACAACTTCACACTCAAATTCTATATGAGGGGTAATTGTACCTGGCTTAACAAGCACCTGCCCTCTTTCTATCTCTTCTTTGTCAACACCACGAAGCAACAATCCAACATTATCACCAGCTTGAGCATCATTAAGTTGCTTTCTAAACATCTCAACACCTGTTACGGTAATACCTTTTTTGTCTCTACCAAGACCAATCAAATCAATTACATCAGTAATCTTAACTTGACCTTTTTCAATTCTACCTGTTGCAACGGTACCACGACCAGAGATTGAGAATACATCTTCAACTGACAATAAGAAAGGTTTATCAATTTCTCTTTGAGGTAAAGGAAGCGCATCAAGAGCATTAAGAAGCTCTTGCACTTTACCTTCCCACTGAGCTTCACCATTAAGAGCACCAAGACCAGAACCTTTAATAAAAGGAACATTATCGCCATCAAAACCGTATTTTGAAAGCAATTCCCTAACTTCCATTTCAACAAGTTCAACAAGCTCAAGGTCGTCAACCATGTCAATTTTGTTCAAGAAAACTACGATATTAGGTACACCAACCTGACGAGCAAGCAAGATGTGCTCACGAGTTTGAGGCATAGGACCGTCAGCAGCACTTACAACAAGGATAGCTGCATCCATTTGAGCGGCACCTGTAATCATATTTTTTACATAATCGGCGTGTCCTGGGCAGTCAACATGGGCATAGTGTCTGTTTTCACTTTCATACTCAACATGGGCAGTATTAATTGTAATACCACGAGCTTTTTCTTCAGGAGCTGCGTCAATTTCATCAAATTTTTTAGCTGCACCACCGTATGTTTTTGAACAATAAGTTGCAATACCAGCTGTAAGAGTTGTTTTACCGTGATCAACGTGACCTATGGTACCAACGTTTACATGGGGTTTATTTCTGACAAATTCAGCCATAAAACTATATAATAATAAACAAAATAATAAACACAAAAATCTTAACAAGAACTTTCAATTCAATAAAACTGAATTGAGTGTGTTTTTTATTAAGCCATCAAAAACACTCATTCCTGCAGTCTATAGGTTGTTGACATACAACTAACCCTGATTAATAAAAGCATTTAGCAGATATTAATCACGATTAGCACTTTCATGCAACCAGCAGTAAGAAGGTTTATTAACAATCAAAAACAAAGTCAACAAAATATTCATTATTTTATCCTTGCAAACAAGTTAAGTTAAATAATAATTTAATTAATTAAAGTTAAAATACATTGTTTATAATTGCAAATTTAAATGAAAAATATGGAAGAGCTATTTACAGTTTTAAACGGCTTCGTAAAGCCATTAATTTTTTTTGACATAATTCCAGGGGAAGTAAATATTCCTTTTGTCATTTTTCTATTAGGTTTTGGGTGTATTTTCTTCACCATCAAAAGTGGGTTTATAAACATAACAGAATTTATAAATATCTTCAATTATAAAAAAACAAGGCTAAACACTAAAATTCAAGGTATATCGCCTCGTGGTGCTTTAACGACTGGCATAGGAGGATCGGTGGGACTTGGTTCAATAGCTGGAGTTGCAGTGGCGGTCGGAATTGCTGGACCTGGAGTTATTTTTTGGATAGCAATTGCAGGTTTTTTCTCTATGCCTTTTAGATTTACTGAAGTCTATTTTTCAAACAGGTACAGACTACTTGACAAAAATGGTGATGTTACTCTATATGGTCCGTTTGCATATATAATTGAAGGATTAAAGAGAGAGTTTAACTCTCCCAAAATAGGCATTGCAGTTGCAACATTCTTTGCTATAGCATTTGTTTTAGCAAGCTTTTCAGGACCCAATGCCTTTCAATCAAATCAATCTGTTGCTATAGTTTCTTCTATTTTTTTCAACAATCATTTTAAATTTGCCATAGCTTTATTTTTAGCCATCATCTCTGGCCTTGTAATTATAGGCGGAATAAAAAGAATAGCCAAAATAGCAGAATATCTAGTTGTAACAATGGGAATAATTTATTTTGTCGCAATATTTGTAATTTTATTTGTTAATAAAAGCAACCTAACTTGGGCATTAAATCAAATTTTCTCTCAAGCCTTAAATTTTAACGCATTCACATCTTCGCTTATACCAATAATAATTGTTGGGGTGCAAAGATCTCTTTTTGCAGACGAGGTTGGTGAGGGAACGGTGCCAATGGCTCACGGTAAATCTACAAATATATCAGTCTTTGACGAGGCGGTAAAATCAATGGCAGGTCCATTTTTTTGCTCAATGGTAGTCTGCTCCCTCAGTGGACTAATTATAGTCTCAACTAAAAGCTTTTTAATTCAAGGCATCGAGGGCATTGAAATGGTGAAGCACGCATACCTAACTGTCCACCCCTATTTTATTTACATATTACCTGCGATAGTATTTTTATTTGCCTATTCCACAATTATATCTTGGTATTACTACGGCGAAACTGCATTTTTAAGACTTCTTAACAAAAAATATCTATTTATATATAAAATATTCTACTGCTCTTTTATTGTAATTGGTGGCATGATAAGTCTTGGGGCGGTACTGGATTTTATGGACTTTTTTATATTTTTAATAACCATTCCAAATACTATAGTTCTATGCATGCTTGCGGCAAAAACTAAATTTATAGATGACAGAGAGACTGACCCCGAGCATCATTATTAACAAAAAACATCCTATGAAAAAAACAATTTTTATAGCCTTAGATACAAACGAGCAAGTTGACAAAGTTATTCTAATAGCCAAAGAGATAAAAACAATTTTTAACGAGCAAGCTCAGGCTGCAAATTTACAAAATAAATTTTCCATTGGATTTAAACTGGGACTGGAATTTTTTTGCAAACAAGGATTTTACGGAGTTAATAAAATTGAGGAATTGGACTGCGATGTATTTTTAGATTTAAAATTTTTTGACATTTCAAATACAGTCTGCGGTGCATACAAATCTTTATGTTTAAAAAGTATTGGTAAAATAACTCACACGACAGTTCACTTATTAAACGGTACATCGTGTCTAAAAACTTTACATGATTTTAGATTAGCTTTAGATTTAAAAACAAAGCCTAAAATTTTAGGTGTTAGCATACTTACATCTTTAGACATTGAATATCTAAAAAATTGCAATTTTAATTTTAAATCAGTTAAAGAGGCAGTGAGCCACCTTGTTTCAATAAATCAAAATTATGTCGCAGGTTGTATTTGTTCACCCCTTGAAGTCGCAGGTGTTAGAAGAATTACAAATAAAGATTTTGAAATTGTCACACCAGGAATTCAAATAGC
>CAMDBF010000035.1 GCA_945889175.1 Rickettsia typhi | reverse complement strand
TAGGGGAGGTTGGGTGGGGTAATATCTATTAAACCTCTTTTATTCTATTAATCTTAAAAACCATAGCAAAACATAAAGTTATCTTACTAAAATTAACACACACGCCCCCGCCCCCCAGCTGCTATTTTAACCAAATGGGGGCAGCGGGTGCGTGTGTTTAATAAGGATAGGGTATATTTTTTTAACCAAAAATTAAAGTAAAAGTAATTAAGTAGAAATATTATTTTTAAGCTCTGTCAAAACCCCACCCAGCCTCCCCTAAGAGGGGAGGGGTTAAGGAAGAGGTCTATTGTGTAACTCAACATTATCTGTTGTGCAGTCAAATATTTGTGCAATCTGTTTAACCGTTGCCCAGATTGTTTCGTATAGATCTTTGGATTTTAAATCAACTCTTGTACCATTTTTGCCTTGGTATATCAATACGCTCATTTCTTCGTTTATAGGTAAATATATTAATTAAGCTACAAGTATTTCACTGATATTTTTAATTTCAAGCACCCTTGATTGGCTTATAAAGATTGTATTACCATTGATATCGCATTGAATAATAATTATCTCTTGACTCGTAGATTTAGGATTAGAATCGTTAAGTTTTTTAATTTTATTTATTTGATAAGTGTAAGAACCATCATCTTTAACGGTAAAATTATCTGCCTCTTTTTGCCCTATAACAATTTGGTGAGTAAAGCCATCACTCGAGCATTGCTCTATGCTTGTAGCAAGCTTATTTGCTATAATTATTTGAGATGAGTATTGATGGTAATTTGCCTTAGTATCATTTGCAATTAAATTTGGTATATCGTTATTTTTTAACTTATTTGCAAGATGTAAAAATTTTGGATATGCCTCTTGCTTTGCAAGCTCGTCCTTTGGCAGCATAAGAATTACTGCAAGTTTAATTTTTTTTGTACCATCATTACTAGCTAAGTAAAGCTTGTTGTCGATATCCTTTTTAAATTCAATAAGCCTTTCAACCCCGCAGGCAAAGCCAAAGGCCGGTAGGCTGTAAGCATTGCTACTTAGCTGGCTAATTAAATTGTCATATCTACCTCCAGCAAAGATTGTTAGTTCATCTTGGTCATTAAAGCTTGGCACAACTTCAAAAACTGTAGAAGTATAATAGTCAAGCCCTCTTACAAGCCCTAAATCTTGCTCTATAACAATAAAATCTTTAAATCTTGGATCTATACTTGCCTCTAATGACCTGCAGAGGCTTTTAAAGTTACATTCTTCCTCCTTACTCCAAACTGAATTAATTAAAGGGGCGGATGCTATAATTTTTTTATCGTTTTCATCCTTTGAATCAAGTATTCTTATAGGGTTTGTTTTGAGGCGTTTTTTGCTATCAACCGAAAGATTACTCTCGTGTTTTAGTAAGTAATCACTAAGCTTTTGGGCATAAAGATTTTTAGTTGCAAGGCTGCCAAGGGAGTTAATTTTAATTTTGATTTTAAGACCAAGATTTTTAATATCCTTTATGCAAGTCTTTAAATTTAGATACTGCTCTATAATTGCAATGGTTAGGTTAATTGCCGAAAAATCGGAGGATATGTCTTGATTTTTAAAGCATTCAAAATTTGCTTGAAAAAACTGCCTATATCTGCCAGCCTGTGGTCTGTCGTGTCTAAATACTGGGGCAAAGGAAAATAAATTTAAGCCTGTTTTCTCAGTATGTCCATTAATAAATTCAGGATAATTTACAATCATTCTTGCTATGCCAGCGGTAAATTCAGGTCTTAAGGCTAGGGATTCGCCGTGAAAAGTAAATTTATATAATTCTTTTGATGCCGCATCGGAGTCCTCGCCCATGCCCCTTTCAAACAAAGAGGATTTTTCAAGCACAGGTGATATTGCCTCGTAGTAGCAATTTTGCTTTGCAATTTTAAGGCAAGTATTGTAAAGGTTTGAGTACTCAAAGTCCCTGTCTATAATGTCTTTAAAGCCTCTTATTGGATTGGTATCTTGCATTGTTGTTAGTTAAATTAATAAATTAATTTTGCAATTTTAATTAAATGAAAGCTGTCAAAGCATAAAAGCCATATAATGCTTATTACGCAGGCATTTGTAACTATATTGCTTTTTTTGTAAGCAAGAGATATTGCGTAGGATGCTAAAAATATTAGCACTGCATCAAGTTTTTCAAAACCTATGGGCAAGATGTAAAAAAACTGCCTATAGCCAATTGGTGAGCCTTGCTTAATTAATGCCTTACTTAATAGTCCGCCGCACATTAAGGATAGACCAACTTCGTATAAAAACTCTTCGGTTCCGTGTAAATAAAAGCCTTTAATTAGAGCAAAGATTATTAAAAATACCAAAGATTTTTCAAAAACTTGCTTATGCTTAATGTTTATAAAAAGTATTAGAAATATCGATGCAATAAAAAAACAATTAACAACGCTAGCCTCGGATATTCCATTGATTATAAAATTACAAACAAGCACCAAGCCTATAAAAAGCTCTATGTAAAAATACATTGCAGGAATATGCACTCCGCATGATTTGCAGTGCTTTGCCTTAAATAGGTAGTAATACAATGGGCCGTAATCGGGGTATTTAAGCCTTATGCCGCAGTTGCTGCACATTGGGGGGTTTTGTATGCCATTTAGGGTTATTCCTCTTGGTATACGGTAGTAAAAGCTTGTAATAAAATTGCCTATCCATATGCTCACTAAAAAAGCAAGCCAGTAAAAAACTACATTTGAAATAATGATGAAGGTATTTAATGTCATATCAATTTTATCTAACTTCCTTTGGTAAAAAAAACTTAATATCCTCAGCTATAACGATAATCTCCTTATTGCTTATTAAGTTAAAATGGGTTTTTAGAGTTTTAATGCAGCTTTGCACTAAGGTCTCGGGGGCTGATGCACCTGCTGTGATTAAGATTTTAAGGTTGTCATGTTTCTTGCTATATAGTTCATTTAGTGTTTTAATGGTTTGTTCTTCAATCACTTCAAACAAGAAGGATGGTATTTTGTGTTTCAATCCTATGTCTCTTAATCTATTGGAGTTTGATGAATTCTGTGAGCCTATAACAATTAAAGTGTCGATATTTTCATCTTGTATTATTTGACTTGTTGCTTGTTGTCTGTTTTCAGTTGCGTAGCAGATGTCATTTTTAAGTCTTTCCTGTAGGCTTGCAAATTTTGCGACAAGATAATCAGTTATTTCTTTAGTATCCGATGTACTAAGTGTTGTTTGTGTTGCAAGGGCAAGTTTATTTGGATTTTGTGGAACAAATGACTTTGCATCCTCGATTGTTTCAATGATAGTAAAGTTGCCACTTGCTATTCGCCCTGATGTGCCGAGCATTTCGGGGTGATTTTTGTGACCTATGAGTAAAATATGCATTCCCTCCTTGTCGTAAGCCAAAACTTCCCTGTGAACCTTTTTTACCAAAGGGCAGGTTGCATCTATGGCTTTAAGGTTTTTACTTGCAGATTGCATCTCGGTTGCATCGCTTACCCCATGGGCTGAGTAGATAACAACTTGACCAATTGGCACCTCGCTTACATCTCCTACAAAGATTACCCCTTTGGATTTAAAGTAATTGACAACATGTTTGTTATGAACTATCTCGTGTTTTACATAAAGAGGGGTGCCGTATTTTGTTATGGCTCTTTCAACTGTTTCAATTGCTCTTGTTACGCCGGCACAAAAGCCACGAGGGCCCGAGAGAATAATTTCGATTCCTTTTGAAGATATTGCATTCTTGCTTTGCACTATTTAAAAGCTTTATAAATATCTTTAAATTTAATTAGGGTTGGTAGCTGCTGAGAGGTTTTTTCGCCATTTGAGTTTGTTTTGTATGTCATGTAAAACGGAATGCCAAAGGAGCGATTTAAATGTAAATAATATGTAACCTCTGGGTTGCGGTTTGTAAGATCTCCCTTTAAGACTCTGATATTATGCTCTTTAAAAAATGCCAAGGTCTCGGATTTATTTAAAACAAAGAAGTTATTAAGCTTACATGTAATGCACCAATCTGCAGTAATGTACACAAAAACACTTTCGCCGCCATTAACATATTCATCAAGTTTTTGTATAGATAGTTCTTCAATGACACCTTGTTCTAAGTTTTGCTTGTTTTGATTGTATTTTTCAAAACCAAAGACAACACAAGAGGCTAAGACAAATGCAAATAAAATGTAGAATAATGAATTTATCTTGCTTAGTATTTTGTACTTGCCGTAAAACTTTAATCGCAAAAATAAAATAATACTTAAAATGATGACTGATGATATTATGCCTGCCACATAGCCATTTTGTCTAATTGATATGTAACAAAGCCAAAAGAGGGTTGCAAACAAAAATGCCTCAAGTACTTGTTTTGCAATATTTGAAGCTACCTGATTTATTTTAATGCTTTTTAATTTAAAGCTTAAAAAGTTAATAAGCATGTATGGCGATGACATACCAAGACCTATTGCCGTAAGAGTTACAAAGGGCTCAATAAAGCTTTGAGAGCTAAGACTCATAGTAATGGCAACAACTAAGGCTGGAGCAAGACAGGAAGAGCCTAGGATTGCAACAAAAAATCCTTTTAAAAATGGACTTACAGAGGAAATGTGGGATATTTTTTGGCTGGCAAGATTTACAAAACCAAGCATGCTAGCAACAACTAATGTTAAAGTTAGCAAAACTGATAGTATAAAGTATTTGTTTGCAAAGTAAAAGCCCCAATCAAGCTTAATGCCTAGCATGTTAAAAATCCCAACAAAAGATCCTAGAAGAATAAAAAAACAGAGCATTCCAAGACCGCTAAGTGCAAATTTATTTTTAAATGCAAAGCTATTCGTATTCATTTTTGACTGCAAAGTATTGCTAAATTTTAATGCAATTACTGGTAGTACGCAAGGCATTAAATTTAAAATTAGTCCGCCAATAAAGCCTATAATAATTAAAAACAAAAAGCTTTGCTCTTTTTTAAAAGTTTTATACTCTTTTTCAATCTCAGGGTTCTTGGTTGATTTATCGATTGAATATTTAAAGCTTTCAACCGAGCAAAAGTTGTCGCTACAGATGCTGTATTTAATTACCCCATTGTTTTTTGGACTTTTAAAGAAAAAAGAAGTCCGCCCTTCAAATACCTCTTCTTTTAAAACTTTAGAGTCAATTTCAAACTCTTTAAGAATTGGTCTTGGTTTAATAATGTCAACTTCGCCAGAGCCTGAAAATAAGCTGATATTGTCGGCATACAGATAGTTACCTTGCGATAGGTTAAATACTAATTTTACATAGCTACGGGAGTTTGCTACGTCAATACTGTGAGTGTTAATTTTATTTGTTTGCACAATGTTGACAGGCTTTGAGCTAGCTGCTTTTACAGGTTTGTGTTTTACTTGATGATGTTTTTTAGCATCCTCTTTAGCCTTGTTTTTTGCAAAAGTGCTTGCGTTAAAATTACCAAATATAAATGCTAAAATAATTGATAGTAATAGAGTGGTGTTTTTCATGTCTTTTACGATAAAATTAATAGCTCCTTAAAATAGACCTTTTTTAATATACAACAATGTTATAATATAAGACTAAATAGTCAAGACTCTTTTTAAATCAGCCTCAAAGGCAAAGACTTCTGCAAAGCTTGCAAAATCAGCATCTTGGTGTATTGATGATGGTAATTTATTTAAACTATTTTCAACGAATGTAACTATATCTAAAAAGGAAATTTTGTTTGATAAAAAAGATTCAACAGCAAGTTCGTTAAACATATTATAAGCCATGCAAAGCTTTGTGTTGTCGCTTACTTGCCTTGCAATTGATAGCATTTTAAAGCGTTTTTCATCTACTGCCTCAAGCTTTAAGTTTAGTGGATTTAGTAAGTCTACCTCATCTAATTGATTGTATTTTGAGGTAAAAGGATAATATAAGGCATTTGCGATGTGTAGTTTCATGTCTGGCTTTGATATAAAGCTTGTAAAGGATCCATCGTTAAATTTAACTCCAGCATGCAGGCAGGATGTTTTATTGATATATACTTCTATTTTATCATGGCTTACATTAAATAATCTGCAAGCCTCTATAAGTTCCAAGCCTTTATTGGCAAGCGTTGCAGAATCTATAGTTATTTTTTTACCCATGCTCCAATTAGGATGTTTTAATACATCTTGCAGTAAAACATCTTTTAGTTCTTCTTGTTTTTTGTCAATTAAAGCACCGCCAGAGGCGGTAATAATTAAGCTTTTAATATCTTGCTGACTTGTATTTTTTAGTAGGTTAAAGAGAGAATTATGCTCGGAGTCGACTGGTACAATGAAGATACCCTTTTGTTTTGCCTTGGTAAAAAGTAATGAGCCAAGGCAGACAATTGATTCTTTGTTTGCGAGACATAGTTTTTTGACATTTTTGTTTTCAAGTAGGGCAGGGATGTAGTTTATAGCATAAAAGCCAGAGACTGCAAGCATAACAGTGCTTACTGGTATTTGTTTTAGTAAGCTTTGTTGATTTGTAATTTTGTCAAATATTGCCTGAGTTCCTATTTCTTTAAATGGTTTAGCAATTGCAATTTGTTCCTCTTTGCTAACTGTAGCTTCAATTATTGCGTATTTAGGGCGTAAAAGCTTTGCTTGCTGAAGTAGTAGAGTGTGATTTTTGCCGCAGGACAAAAGCTCAACTTCAAAACTATTTGGATCGTTAAGAATTACACTAACCGTGTTTTTACCTATTGAACCAGTTGAGCCTAAGATTGCAATTTTTTGCTTAAGATTTTTTTCTATGGTACTTTTTTCAATTTCAATATTTTGAAAAAAACATGTTTGGCTACCAGTGTGACAGGCAGGACCAAGCTGCTGAACCTCAAGAAGGATTGTGTCATTATCGCAATCAAGCTTAAGTGAGATTAGCTTTTGGTAGTTTCCACTTGTTTCGCCCTTTGTCCATAATGATTGTCTTGATCTTGAGTAATAACATGCAATGCCAGTTTTAAGTGTTTTCTCTAGGCTTTCAATATTAAAATAGGCGAGCATTAGAACTTGTTTTGTAGAGTAGTCTGTTGCTATAACTGGAATTAAACCAAGGGAATCAAACTTAATTGTTTTAACAAAATCTTCCATATGCCATCAATCTTATTTAATGTAGGGCATCGGGTCTAGGGCTTTTTTTGTGTTTCTAATACTAAAGAATAATGTTTTACTTGTTGCAGGCGAAACTGTGCCAATTTGTTCACCCTTTAAAATGGGGTCATTCTTTTTAACACTCATTTTTTCCAAGTTGCCATAAACACTAAGTAATCCATCATTATGTTTAATAATGATAAGATTTTGATAATTTTTTACATATGAGGCAAAAAAGACTGTTCCATCCTTTGCTGCAAAAACATCGCTATTTTTATCCACATCAAACAACAGACCATCATTGTATAAGCCTTTTTTCTTTGAACCAAAAGCGGATATAATTTTTAAGTTACTAGGGTATGCGTATTTATCATTTTGAATATCTTTAGTAGGTTGAGGTTCCGAAGGAATTACGATAGGTGGGGTTGCAACTAATTGCTGCTGCAATGGTTTTGATTCAGTTTTTAAAGGTAATGGTGTTAATGCTTTCAAAGCTTGTGTTTGGTTTGTAAGATTTGATTTAGACCCATCTTTTAATTTGAGTTTTTGATCCTTGTGGATTGCAAAAGTATTATCAAGTTTATTTAAAGATGCTAATTGTGCTAATGGAATTGAGTATCTTTTTGATATTGAGTAAGCCGTATCTTTTGCCTGAACAACATGAAAATTAGGAGTAGATTCTTCTTTTTTTACAATCTCTTTTTCACCAATAATTAAATAGTGTCCTATATTTATATTGTTATTTTCAATTGGTATGTTGTTTAATTTTTTAATTGTATTTATTTCGACTCCTGTTTTTTTTGAAATAGAAAATAAAGTATCACCTTGTTCAACAAGATAGGTATTGTATTTATCTTTGTTAATATTTTCTTGTAAGTTTGGTTTTGCTAATAATGGTGTTATAATTGGGCTTTGTTCTATTTTTATTTCTGGTTTTGGTTCAGGTGCTGTCTCCATTTTTACCTCTAATTTGGGCTCGGTAGTTTGTTCTGCTGTAGTCTCTTGAGTTACATTAGCATCTTCCTTAGGGCTTTCTTGAGTAATGGGTGCAATTGGTAATTGTTGATCTAAAGTTAAGGATTGCTCAGTTGGTAAAACTGGAGAGATTGGCTCTTGAACTCTATATTGATAAGAGCTATCAATTTTAGAGCCGCCATCTGTTGCATTAATTATAGTTGCGTTTGTTCGGTTGTTTATTCTTGCCATATCATCGGAAAATCCACAAGATGTAAGCGAAAGGGTAATTAACAGAATGTTAATAAAATACTTTTTAGCACCCCCTATCATAGACAAATTTTATTCATTACTTTGCGATTGTTTTTTAAGATAATCAGCAATTGCTGCCTTAATTGCATCTTCAGCAAGCAAAGAACAATGTCTTTTTACTGGCGGGAGTGATAGGAATTGCGAAATTTGCTCATTTGTTATACTTAGAGCATGATCAATACTTTCGCCCTTTATTGCTTCGCAGGCAAAGTTTGAGGAAGCTATAGCAGATCCGCATCCAAAAGTTTTAAATTTTACATCTTCAATTTTACCTTGATCGTTGACTCTTATTTGAAGCTTCATTACATCGCCACAAGCAGGTGCACCAACAAGACCGGTACCAACATTTTTATCTTTTACATCAAAAGAACCAACATTGCCAGACTTTTGATTTAACGCATCATGTAAAACACCTTCAACAGCATCTACAACCTTAGTACTATAAGACATAAAGATTAAAGATAATATTTTTTCCTAACCTTCGCAAGATTTTACACCGACAAAAGTTCTGTTAGCTTGTCCTTTAAAAAAACATACAACACCATCAATAGAAGCATGAATTGTATGATCCTTGCCTATGAATGTTGTTTTAGGATCGTATTTCCAAGAGGTTCCTCTTTGTCTTACTATTATTCCTCCAACTCTTACGGATTGACCGCCAAAAAGTTTAACGCCAAGTCTTCTACCTATTGAATCTCTACCGTTTTGGGTACTACCACCAGCTTTTTTACTAGCCATATAATTGAAAAATTACAAACAAAATACAAAAAATTCTACGAACTAAGTATTTATTAATTGATTAAGATTTCAAGTTTTTTTTACAAAAATTAAATAATCTTGACAATCTATCAGCTCTTAGTTAAGTTTTTTTGATTATATTGAAAATCAATTATCACATGACTCTTTGCAACAATCATCTAAATATCGAAAAGATCAAAATACCAATCGATGCTATTTTTTGCTTTATAGCTGATGTTTTACAAAATAATGCTTCAGTCAAAAAAATTGTCGTAATTACAAAAAACGATATAAATATAGCTAAACATAGCAGCAACCTATCCTTTTGTGATCCTTCAATAAGTATTGCTAGCATTAAAAACTTTAATAATCAAGGGCTTTTTAACTCAAGACAAATCGGTCATTATCTTGAAAGTCTATCCGCTTTTAAAAGGATTGAAAAAAATATTGTTTTATTTTCTAGCTTTGAAGCATCAGTAAAGCAATCAATTCCATCCTATCAAAACTCAAGTATTTCCTGCTATAACACTACATACAACGATCTACTTGCTAAGCTAAATGATTTTGGATACGAAAGGGTTTCCTCTTGTACTGATATTTATCAATATGCAGTAAGGGGTTCTGTTATTGATTTTACACGCTCCCCAGTAATATTTAATAAAAATAATCCACATAAAAACGATCAGTGTTACAGAATAGATTTTTTAAATGACAAGCCAGAAGCAATTTTTGAATTTAATCTGGAAACTCAACTTAGAACATCAAAGATAACTCATGCAATAAACAAGTACACAGATGAGCCGGAGCTCAATGTTCCTTTTATTTCACCAGTAAAAGAAGTTTTCTCAAATCAGGAAAGTATAGATATTTTTAAACACAAATTAGCAAATAATCAAGATAAAATTAACCAAGAAGATATTGAGTCGCTAGAAATGGGTCTTGCTAATTGTAGTATCACATTATTGTCAAACCTTGACATGTTTTTTAAAGAACCCCTCTCAACACTTTACGACTACCTAGATGAATCTTGCTATCTTATTTTTGAACCAATGTCGCAAGAAGATGTTAATTTTGTTCTTTTAAACTTAAAGACAATGCCTCAAGTAGTTATTTTGGAGGCAAATATTTTTTGAGACAGGAAATTTACAAAATTGTATTGATTTATTTAGTAAATAATATAAAATTGATTCAAGAATTTATGCAAGATTTTTGTGAATATTTGTAGGTATAATTATGTTATTTTCGCCAGAATTTCTCTCAAGAATACAATTTGCTTTCAATATTGGTTTTCACATTCTTTGGCCAGCTTTAAATGTTGGTTTGGCATTATTTTTGCTAATTACAGAGATTATATATCTAAAAACAAAAAACAAAGACTATCTTGCTATAAATAAGTTTTTTGCAAAAATATTTGCTCTAGCATTCGGTATGGGGGTTATTACTGGTCTTCCTATGTCGTTTCAGTTTGGTACAAATTTTTCTACTTTTTCGCAGGTTGCATCCCCAATTATTGCACCATTATTGGGCTCTGA
>CAMDBF010000034.1 GCA_945889175.1 Rickettsia typhi | reverse complement strand
GGTGGTATAAATCTTGAAGATATCAAATCTCCTGAATGCTTTGAAATTGAAACTATACTTAAGGAAAAACTTTCAATCCCAGTATTTCACGATGACCAACATGGTACTGCAATTATTACAGTTGCTGGCTTAATTAATGCCTGCGACATTACTGGTAGAAAAATTGAAGATATTAAAATTGTAATGAATGGAGCTGGAGCAGCTGGAATTGCGTGTTTAAATTTAATTAAAAAAATTGGTGTAAAGGCTGAAAACATCTTGCTATGTGACAGAACTGGAGTTATATACAAAGGGCGTAATGACATTGCAAACGATGAGATTAAACAAAGATACGCAATTGACACAAAAGCAAGAACAGTTACCGAAGCACTCGATGGCGCTGATGTTTTCATTGGCCTGTCAGCTAAAGATGCTATAACAAAGGAGACAATCATGAAAATGGCTAAAAACCCAATCATTTTTGCAATGGCAAATCCAGACCCCGAAATTAAACCCGAAGATGCCCTTGAAGCAAGACCAGATGCAATTGTTGCAACCGGAAGAAGCGACTACCCTAATCAAGTTAACAATGTTATGGGATTTCCTTATATTTTTAGAGGGGCTTTGGATGTAAGAGCTACAGAAATTAACGATGAGATGAAAATGGCGGCAGCTCTTGCAATTGCAAAACTTGCAAGGTTACCAGTACCATCTGAGGTTATAAAAGCTTACCCAGATGCAAGCCTTGAATACGGACCTCAGTACATAATACCTACACCTTTTGACCCAAGACTTATTGTTGATGTGTCAACCGCTGTTGCAAAAGCAGCTATGGATACTGGGGTTGCAAGAATGCCAATTACAGACTGGGAAGCTTACAAAACAAAGCTTCGTTCATATGTAAATCCAACTGTTAATGCTATGGGAGTTATTATGAAGCAACTTCAAAAAAGTAAAAAACGCATCGTTTTCGCTGAGGGTGAGGAGCTTGAAATAATCAAGGCTGCAATTTTTATGCAAAGCTCAGGTCTTGCGGATGTTACTTTAGTTGGCAAGCAGGAAAAAATTGAGGAAGTAATGCAAATCGCAGCTTTAAAGAGTCTTGAAGGAGTTAAAATTGCAAATGCCTCAATCAATAAAAATAACGATGTCTATATTAAAAACCTCCACTTAAAGCTTGGTAGAAAAGGATTTTTACTTAGGGACTGCGAAAGAATGGTTAAGACGGACAGAAACATATTTTCTTCCTGTATGGTTGAAAACGGTGATGCTGACTGTCTTGTTACAGGTTACACAAGAGGATATGCAGCAACCCTTGAGGATATAACAAAAGTAATATCAAAAAAAGATAATGAAATACTGTTTGGGCTTTCAGTTTTGATTTCAGAGAGTAAGACAATTTTTATTTCCGACACAGCTATCAACGAGTTTCCTAAGTCAGAGGAGCTTGTAAAAATTGCTAAGGAAACCGCAAATAAGGTTAGAACATTTGGTATTGAGCCTAGGGTTGCTTTTATTTCTCATTCTAACTTTGGTGCAAAAAAAGGTGCTGGTACTGACAGAGTGCGTGAAGCTATTGCAATGCTTGATAAAGAAAATGTTGATTTTGAATACGATGGAGAAATGACTATCACAACCGCTCTATCAGGTAATCCAAAAAAGCACTATTCCTTTAATAGACTTAGTGGCTCTGCTAATGTGTTGATAATGCCAGGGCTTCACTCTGCTCACATATCAACATCTCTCGTTACTGAGTTCACTGGAGGGGTTGTTGTTGGCTCCGTGCTTACTGGGCTTAGTAAAAGTGTACAGATTATATCAAACGATTCTGACTTAAACGACATAATCAACATGGCAAGCTTAGCCTGCGTTTATTGCTAGATTTATTTTGCAAGAGTAGGAAAATTTATATCAAGCACATGATTTTATTTTTGTTCTTACTCTTTGCAGGCGAAGTAGAAATTGAGATTCTAACACCAAGCCTTCCCTCTATAATAAACTTTTTTAGCATATCAGTCAATCAAGCGGAGTTTTTGGTAACAATAAATATTTTAACACATTGCCTTTTTTGCATACCCATTGGAATCTGTGCCGATAGGTATAATAAAAAAAACCTAATGTCATTTGGTTTTCTTGGTATTGCACTAGGATCTTTAATTTGTGCCTTTAGCCAAAATTATTACTATTTATTATTTGGTAGAGTTGTGCAGGGTGCTGCATTATCTGTGCCAGCAATACTCTGCTACCCAATGTTTTTAGAGTATGTAAAGGGTCGCAAAAATGAGTTAAATGTTATTGGTTATTTTTCCACAATCTTTAATTTAGCAGTTGGCATAGCCCCATTGATTGGCGGCTATTTTACAATGTTTTATGGATGGCGGAGCGTTTTTATTTTTAATGCCGCTCTATGTTTGTTATCAGTACCGATTATAATCCTATTTGTCAAAAACAAAACTAACAGCTTAAACTGTAACAAAACAGGTCTTAATAACTTTAGTATAAAAAGCTACATTCCAATTTTAAAAGACAAAAAACAATTTGCCCTTCTTTTGTTATCAAACTCGGCAGTTTATGTGCCTTTTATTGCAATAATGCCAATCTTTTTAAACGATAATTTTGCAATGCCACCAAGTACAGCTGGCATTTATGCAGGTGTCTATGCAGCTTTATGGGGAGTTGTAAGCTTCTTTTTAGGTCCTATTGTAAAACATTTCGGCGAAAAACGAGCTTGCCTCTATGGCCTTATAATTATTGCAATATCGGCAATTCTGCTAATCACTTTTAGCTTATTTACACCAAGCAAATTACACACGCCGCTTATCACTACATCAATTGTTTGCCTTAGTGTTTTTGGTTATGTTGTGCCAAGCAATATATTTTACATGAAGTGCCTTGATGCAATGCCACTTTCAAAAGGCAAGATATCATCTTTAAATATAATAAGCAAATGGATTCTTGTTGCAATAGTTAATAGCATTATTGCTTATTTTTATAATGGCAGTTTTATGTCAATTGGTATTTGCTTAGGTGTAACAATGTTTATAACATTTATCTACGGCATTAAGCTTTATGGAGAATTCTTTACAAAGATTATACCTCTTTCTATTCAAAGTTAGCCTCTGTATTAATGATTAATCTAAGAGGTCACTTTTTTATTATAGCACAATGGTTGCAAAAGAGGTCTAATGCAGAGTTTTATTTTTAAAACAAAACTCAAATAATGAATAATAGGTAAATGAAAAATTGCACAACCCTCAATTAATACCCTTGTTTTTCATAAACTCATTGATGCTTTTAACAACAGCATCGGTTAAAATATGTCTATGATCTTTTGAGAGTAAAAGCTTTTCTTCGCTTGGGTTCGACAAAAATCCAAGCTCAAGTAAAATAGATGGTACATCTGGACCTTTTAAAACTGCAAAACCAGCTAATCTATGAGTGTTGTAAAGTGTTTTAATGCCATTTTTTATCATTTGTTTTGTAAGTATATCGGCAAAGCGGACTGATTCGTTAGAGCTACGCCTTCTTTCAAGCGATATAAGTAAGTTTGACAATACTTTATCTTTTTGATTAAATCTAATGCCACCAATAACCTGACCCTCTTCGTGATTTATTGCAAGCTCCTTTGCAATTTCATCTGACGCCTGCTCCGATAGTGTATAGACTGAGAGTCCTTTGGTAAGCTTGTTACCATGGGAGTCAGCATGGATCGCAATAAATAAGTCAGCATCGTAAGCCTGTATAATTTCAAGACGCTTAGAAAGAGAGATGAAATAATCGCCACGCCTTGTAAGCCTTACATCGTATTTATTGAGCTGCTTTAATTTTGCATAAAGTAACATTGCATACCTAATGGTAATATCTTTTTCCTTTACCTTATATTTACAACTTACGGCGCCAGCATCCTCACCACCATGTCCTGCATCAATTACAATTACTGGCTTTGTATTTTTGTAAGCTACACTAGTTACCTTGTTATCTTGTTTTTTTCTTTTTTTATAAGGCTTGGTTTTGTCAAGTTGCTTGTCGCTAAGCTCATTGTTTTTGTAAGACTGAGAAACTACATCCTCTTCGTCAAGTTTTGCAATAAGAGTTTTTGATAACTTTGCATTATCTATCTCGCTAAGATTCAAATCATCTTCCGTCATTGCAATGATTTGCGAAATTTCACTAAACTCATCACTCGTGTTTGGAACGGCAAAGTCAACAACATACCTATACTTCCCCTCCTCGCTAATTTCAAAGCTTCTTAAAATTTGAGTATTCTTTTTAAGCATCATACTAAGAACAGTGCTTCCATCTTGATTTTTATTAGTAAGCATTTCTATTGGCGACTTAGTACTAGATGTATCGCTGACATTAAAGATATTAATTTTACTATTGTAAATTTTTACCTGCAAACTCTGTGCAGATTCATTAAATATTGTCTTTATACTTTTTTTATTATCAAGCTCTATAACAAGCCTTGTGTAGCCTTGATGAAGACCTATTCTTATATCTGCCCTTTCCTCTTGTTGGCTTGAAAGGTTGTTATTTATTGTCTTTGTCGTACTCATTGCCAAGACTTTACATGGAGCAAACATGACCATGAGTGTTAAAAATAACATCCCAATGCGTAAAACAAAACAACTCATTGAAAGCCTAAAAGAACAATATAAATTTACACCTGTCTACAAACATCAAGTGGCAATAAAATTGCATTTTTGCTTATAGAGAAATGCTTGATACTTACAATATGCAAAGCAAGCTAAGCAAACCCTCTCTTTTAAAACAACAATGCAACTTTAGAAACTCCTAAAGTTATCAAAAAATAATATAATCATTATAATGTTTTTTAGGCTTAAATGCAAAACAAAAATTTTGTTTTTATTTTATCTCAAACAAAAACTCTACCTCAACGCTTGCATCTAGTGGTATAGATGACATTCCAACAGCACATCTAACATGCTTGCCCTGCTCCCCTAGTAGTTCAACTAAAAAATCAGAAGCACCATTTGCAACCAAAGAATGTTTATCAAAACTACCTTGACTATTTACAAAAACTCCGATTTTATGACAACATGCTATCTTATCAATCCCACTTAAATCATTCTGCTCTGGGTTAAAAAATGCATTTACCTGAGATAAAGCCTGAATAACACAAATTTTAGCAGCTCTTTTTGCATAATCAATATTACCATCTTCAACCTTGCCCTTAATATTTATCTTACCATCTTCAAAAGGCAGCTGTCCCGAAAGATATAACATCTTACCAACAAGCTTACATGGCAAATAATTTGCAACAGGCAAAACCGCCTTAGGTATTGCAATGTTTAATTCTTTAAGTTTTAACGACAAAGACATAAAAATAATTTACAAATATAACAATAAAATTTAAACAAATTGTGTTAATTTTTGACTACTATGTCAAGAATTGAGAAAAAAATTTCTTTATACTTGACATAAAATATATATAAGTTAATCTATATTGAAACCATGGGGCAATGCCCTTTTGTTGTTACGCATAATAGTATTTTTATTTTAATAACTCAAACAATGAGCGAGTCTAAAGCTACACAGCACCCAAAACAAGGGGTTGCAAATGGTGAGGTTCTAAAATCATCATTTTCTGTTGACTTCACAGTCAAAGATTTATTCGATAACCTTTTACATTATGGGCACAAAGTTGAGTTTAAAAACTCAAAAATGTCTGAGTTTATTCACGACGAAAAAGCTGGTATATCAATAATAGATCTAGTTCAAACAAAACACTACCTTTCTAATGCCTTGTTTGAAGCTTACAAACTTTCAAGAAGAAATGCAAGAATCCTTTTCGTTGGCACCAAAACAAGTATTTCTAAATCTGTAAAAAAACATGCTTTAAGTTGTGGTCAGTACTACATTCACAACCGTTGGCTTGGTGGTACCTTGACAAACTGGGATACTATATCAGCTTTATTAAGAAAACTTGACAGACTTGAAAAAACTGTTAAAACCGAAAGCTCAAAGTACACAAAAAAAGAACTATTAAAAATGACAAAGGACATTCAAAAACTTGAAAGATTTGTTGGTGGACTTAGGGGTATGAAAAACAGACCTGATGCAATTATAGTTGTTGATGCTCTGCACTCTAAAATGGCAATAAAGGAAGCTTCGGATATTGGTATTAAAGTATTTTGTATTGTTGACACAAATAGCAATCCTGAAAAAATTGACTATGTAGTTCCTGCAAACGACGACTCTGTTAAATCAGTTGAGTTTATTCTTGGATCTTTTTCTAAGGCTATTATGCAAGGGGTTAAGGATTCAATTTCTAATTGGAAATCTTAAAACAAAAACTAAGTTAGTCTTTGTTTTTGTACTAACTTAGCTATTAAATATTTTTTAAAGTATGCAATTAGCATATGGAGTTTAATCTGCTCTCATTATGCAACAATTTAATTACGGAGGTTAAAAATAAAATTCAATAGAATATGATTAAAACTACAACAAAAACCACATCTAATAAAAAAAATACAAAACAGGAAACTGACTATTCTGATCTTGATTCAATCATTGCTGGTAAAAGACCGACAGTAAAAAACATCAAAGACGAAGGAAGTAATGCAACAATTTTAAACGGCGAAATTCCTGCCTTTATTAAAGCAGCTGGCAATGCAATTAACAACAGCAAAGTTGCTTCTGGTGAAAAAACTAAAAAAAACTCCAATGCTGAAACTCATCCAGTAAAAAAAACAAAAATTCAAACTATCATATCATCTAAATATAACGACAGATATTTAGGGGTTCACGAAAAAATACAGGATATAATTGAAGGCAAAAGAGAGCATGGTCAAATAACTCTTAAAGAAATTGAAGACCTAATACCAGACGAAATTATAGAAAATGATTATGACATAATGCTTGAAATTTTCAATGATTTTGATATAAAGGTTGTAAAAAAAACATCCAACGACATTGAAAGTTTTATTGCATCCTACCAGGCCGACGAGGACCTAGTGGAAGATAATGACGCAGCTGAGCAATGGGATGAAAAAGGTGGTAAAGCATCCAGAGAGAAAACGGTATTCATTAACCCAGTAAGATCCTACATGAACCGAATGAACAAGGTTGATGTTTTAAGTAAAGATGGTGAATTTGAAATTGCAAAAAAAATAGAACTAAGTAAGTACAAAATTTTAGACTCATTATGCAAAATACCATATTGCCTATCAAAAATTACCGAAAGATATGATGATATACTTAATGAATCAGTATTACTAAGGGACGTTGTTAGTGTTGATGCTTTGTATACTGAAAAGTTTTTTCAATATGCAAATGCACAAATTAAGGATGTTGGAGATGATGGCTTTTACGAAGAATCCGAAAGCGATATAGACTTTAGCGAGGACGATGAAATTGCCGAAGAAGGTGAATACATCGATCCAGCCATGAGAGATGGAACTATATCTTTTTCCGCTATGGAAAAAAGTGTTAAACAGGATGTGCTCGATGCTTTTTCAAATGCAATAAAAATCATTATTCCTTTATTTAAAAAAGCGAAACAGAATCAAGATATTCCTTTTGTAATAAGCGACGAGAAAGCTTATGAAATATCAACTATACTTAAGGCTATTAAAATCAACCATCTTTTTGTAATGTCATTGTTTAATCAAATATATTCAATAGGTGACCAGTTTAATATGCTCGAAAGAGATTTAGTAACGATGCTCGACACCTGCGAAATAACAAGAGATGATTACATAAAAATTCGTGAAAAGTATCCATTTGAAATTAACTGGTTCGAAGAGGTTAAGGCTACAAATGACAAGGCGGTTCGTAAAATAGTAGAAAATAAATATATCAAAAAACAAACCGAGATAACAAAATTATTTGCCCAGGTTGCAATAACATCTAAAAAGAATTTTGTAGGTAGTGTAACAAGTTTTAAAAAACTAATCAACGAAGCTGATGCTGCACACAGAAGAATGCAGAACTCAAAAAAAGAAATGATAGAAGCAAACTTAAGGCTTGTTGTTGCTATAGCAAAAAGATACACATCAAAAGGTCTTCCCCTTGCTGACTTAATTCAAGAGGGCAACATAGGCTTAATTAAAGCCGTTGACAAATTTGAGTATCGTAGGGGATGTAGGTTTTCAACTTACGCAACTTGGTGGATTAGGCAGTCAATAGCAAGAGCTATTAACGACCACGGAAAGACGATTAGAATCCCTCCTCATATGGTCGATGCCTCCACAAAACTTAATAAGACCAAAAAAGAGCTGAGAAAAAAACTTAACCGTGAACCAACAATAGAGGAAATTGCAGACAAACTCAACATGCCAGTTGACAAGGTTGTTAAGATAATGAAAATAGTTTCTAACAATATTATAAGCCTTGAAGAGCCAAATGGCGAAGATGGAGATAGTTCTTTTGGTGATTTTATCGAAGACAAAAAAGCTCTCAATCCTTTTGATGTGGCAAAAAAGGAAATGCTTAAAGAAATTACATCTAAAATCCTATCAAGCCTTCCAATAAAAGAAGAGAGGGTTGTTAGAATGCGTTTTGGCATAGGTACAAATATCGATTATACTCTTGAAGAAGTTGGTAAGATTTTTAAAGTTACAAGAGAGCGTATTAGGCAAATTGAGGCTAAGGCATTGCTAAAATTAAGACATCCTGCTAGGGGTAAAATTTTACAAAGCTTTCTTGAAGAAGAGGTAGATGGCGATCTTATCAATCAAAATGGTGATGAGAGAAAAATTGTTGGCCGTATTAAAAATCGCAAAAATAAAAGACTTACTAAAAAACTTGACATTCCGACCACTCAAACTAATAACAATAAAACTATTATTAGTGAATACGAAATAGATGAAGTTGAAGATCCTTTAGATGACGATGAATTGTTTTAGAAAACTATGCTTTACATGGCTTTGCCAAAGGGTAGGATTATGGAAGAATCGCTACCTCTGCTAAAATCTATAGGTATTATAATTGAAGAAGAATTTTATTCTAAAACAACACGAAAGCTTGAGTTTTCAACAAATATAGAAAATTTAAAAATTGTTGTCGTTCGTGCCTTTGATATTTGCAAGTTTGTTGAAAATGATGCAGTGGATATAGCTATCTGCGGACTTGATGTTTTGGAGGAATTTTGCAGCCCAAATATTTGCAAAGTTAAAGATTTACAAATAGGTAAATGTCGCTTAAGCTTTGCTAAAAAAGAGAGTCATGTAATAAAAGGCTCTGTACTTAATATAGCTACAAAATATGTCAACATTACTTCACAATACTTAAAAAATACAGGCTTTGAGGCAAATATTATAAAGCTTAATGGGGCAATTGAATGTGCAGCGAATCTTGGTCTTTGCGATATAATTTGCGACTTGGTTTCAAGCGGTAGAACGCTAAAAGAAAACAACATGATTGAAGAGAAGCAAATTCTTGATGTATCGTCCTATCTTGTAGTATCAAAAACATCTTTAAGGCTTAAAAACACAGAGCTTAACGAGCTACTTACTCTATTTAGTAAAGATATTAGTTTACAGTAATAATAATGCAGTCAATACTTTTTGCAAAAAATATTACAAAATCATATGGTAAAAGGCTTATACTTCGCGATATTAGTTTTCATTTTAAAACAGGGGAAATTGTTGCAATATTAGGTCCAAACGGTGCTGGTAAAACAACATCTTTTTACATTTTAACAGGCATCACGGAGCCAAATGGTGGCTTTATTTATATTGACTCTAACGAAATAACCCACCTACCCATGTACATGCGAGCAAGACTTGGCATAGGTTATTTACCTCAAGAATCTTCAATTTTTGCAGGCTTAAGTGTAAAGCAAAATATTCTTGCTGCTCTCGAACTGTTAAGACTAAGCAAAACAGATCAAAATAACAGACTCGATGAACTTATATCCTTGTTTTCTCTTCATAGAGTAGTCAACTCGCTTGCCATAACACTTTCGGGTGGGGAGAGGCGAAGGCTTGAAATTGCAAGGTGCCTTGCTACAAATCCAAAATTTATCTTACTTGACGAACCATTTGCTGGGGTTGATCCAGTCTCCGTAGATGATATAAAGTCAGTAATAAAAAATCTGGCAAGTCAAAATATTGGAGTTATTATAACTGACCACAATGTAAGAGAAACCCTTAAAATAGCTGATAGATCCTATATATTTTTTGATGGTTCAATTATTTGCAAGGGTCGAATGGATGATATTATCAACAATAAGATTGTTAAGGAAAAATACCTAGGCGAAAGTTTTAATTGATTAAACAAATTATAATGAACATCCTTATTTTAGCCTTTGGTTCAAACATAGGTAAGGGCGAGGACATGATAAACACAGCCATAGCAAAGCTTGCAATCTCTAACTTCGATTTAATTGCACACTCTAACTTTTACAAAACAAAACCATTGGTTGAAAATGGCTATATCGACCCCACTAACGACATGCCACTTTTTACAAACTCCGTTGCCGCATTTTACACGAGCCTAAGCCCAGATGAAACACTGGACATGGTTAAAAAAATAGAGACAGAGCTTGGCAGAGTAGCAAGACCAAAGTGGAACAAGAGAGAAATAGACATAGACATCATTCTTTACAATAAAATAAAGATAAAAACTCAGTTCTTAACCATCCCCCATCCAGAGTTTTATCGCCGCAGCTTTGTCATTGAACCCTTAAAAGAAATTTGCAATCAGCAAAGGTTGCTAAAAGACTACTTTGATGATTTTATAAGCCCATTAATCATTTAAGAGCCACATGCCAGATTAGTCAGGCTTTTTGGTAATAGACCTCTTTGGATTCTCTTGATTTTACAAAATAACATTTCTATTTTATTGCTTTAATTTTTGGTTAAAAAACTTTAGCAAAATACCCATTAAAAAAACACCCGCTGGTCAAATTTAGTTAAAAATTGCAAGCATGGGGCTGGGGAGGTGCGAGTCTTATATTCCAGAGAGCTTTGTTTTTGAATCATTAGACCTCTTCCCTAACCCCTCCCCTCTAGGATGCCACTCCGTAACCCCTCCCCTCTTAGGGGAGGTTGGGTAGGGTTTTGTGATAGAGCCTAAGAAATATATTTTACATCCCGATTAATCCTCATTAGGCTCGCCACGCCAGCCAGCTTTAGCTGGCATGGGGGGGTGGCGTGCGAGCCTTATATTGCAGAGAGGTTTGTTTGAAATAAATTTAGTCAAGA
>CAMDBF010000033.1 GCA_945889175.1 Rickettsia typhi | reverse complement strand
GCGGGCGTGTGTGTTTAATAAGGATAGGGTATATTTTTTTAACCAAAAATTAAAGTAAAAGTAATTAAGTAGAAATATTATTTTTAAGCTCTGTCAAAACCCCACCCAGCCTCCCCTAAGAGGGGAGGGGTTAAGGAAGAGGTCTATTAGACCTCTTTCGATTCTCTGGATTTTAAAAGACAATCCCCCTTAACCTTAAGCACAAAACCCCTCTGCCTTTAGGCGGCATTAGGGATGGTAGTGTTTTAATTAGAAAGAATTTTGTTTTGTAAAGATGTAGATTTAGGAATTTTTGATACTATCAAGATTAGAAGATTTACCACTTACTCATAAGCTTATACCATTTCCGCTTTTTAAATTGACTCTAAATGGGCTTATTGTTTTAATTTTTAGTTAAAAAATAGACATGTTATTTTTTAAAATCAAGAGGATTGAAAGAGATCTGATTAATTTCAAATAATTAAGTATTTAACAAGCCTATTTAAAAAGTGGAAATGGTATTTTAATCTATTTTGATTTGAATTTGAGTTTTACAAAACAATACTCTGTTATCATATCCCACCAAAATCTTTGCAAGATTTTAACTCCCCCTTAAAGGGGAGGGGTGGTATTGCAATCTATTATCTTGACTCTATTTTTGATTTAACAAACTCCAAGATAAGCTCAACACCAAAGCCAGTAGCACCTTTTACTGCAGCACGCCCACCGTATTTGCCATCGTAAGCAACGCCTGCTATGTCAATATGAGCCCATTTTGTTAAAGGGGCATCCTTGTCGCAGTTGACAAACCTAGCTAAAAACTGCCCAGCAGTAATGGTTCCACCGCCCCTACCCGAGCCTATGTTTTTCATATCTGCGATGCCTGAGTCTATCATTGAATCATACTTTGACCCAAGAGGCAATCTCCAAAGCTTGTCGTTAGTGTTTGACCCAGCCTTAATTAACTCCTCACTTAAGTCATCTTCGGGAGTCATAATTGCAGCATAAACATCAGCAAGAGCCACGGTGACCGCCCCTGTTAAGGTTGCAAAGTCTATCATCGTCTTAGGCTTGTAGTTTTTTTGAGTATAATACAAAACATCAGCAAGAACAAGCCTACCTTCGGCATCGGTATTAAGAACCTCAATTGTCTGACCAGACATTGACTTTAAAACATCACCCGGTCTAAAAGAATTTGCTGAAACTAGATTTTCAACAAGACCTAAGGCTGCAACAACATTTGCCTTAACCTTTTGCTTTGCAAGTAAAAATAACGAGCCAAAGCAGGCAGCTGAGCCACCCATATCTATCTTCATATCCTCCATTGATGTTGCTGGCTTTATCGACAAGCCACCACTATCAAAACAAACACCTTTGCCAACGAGTGCAAGCTCAATGTCCTGCGAGTCCTTGTTGCCCATGTATTCAATAATAACAGTTTTTGCCTCGTTTGAACTACCTTTATTAACTGCTAAAAGCGAGTGCATGCCAAGCTGAGTCATTTCACCCTCGCCAATAATTTTTACTTTTACATCTGGGTTGCCTTCAAAGCATGATTTTACAATCTCGGCATAATATTCTGGATATAGATCACTTGACGGAGTGTCAACAAGCTGTCTTACAAGGTAGTTAGCCTTTGCAAGCTCTTGCTTTGATTTTAATTTAAGACTTAGTCTATCGTTAAGCTCTTTTACAACAAAAAACGATATTTGATTAAATGTATTTTGCTTTGACTCAAGTTTTTTAAAATAATAATGTGTAAAAGCATAATTAGCAAGACAAGCCCCGTAGTATATTGAAGACATGCACCCAGTTGCACAATCTTTTGAGCCCAAATTTAAGACTGCAACCGATTTTTGCTTTGTGGAATTGGCAATACCTGCAATCTTTGAGCCTATTTCGTACTTTTTTTCGACACTTGCAAAATCTTTGTAGCATCCTATAGACAAAATAACCAGTCTTACAAATTCGCCGCCATTTAAATTTGCAGGAAAAATAGAGAGACTATCGCCAAACTCACCTTTAAAATTGCTTGCTGCAAGAGCATTGTCAACAAGATTTGATATGTTTTTTGAAACAAAATCTAAATGCTCCTTAAATTCATCCTTGTTTGTTAAAACAACCAAAATATCAGCCTTTGTTGATGCTTTAGGCGTTGTTCCCTCATTATAATCAACAACCTCAAAGCTTGGTAGGTTATTTAGGGTTTTTGATGCAAAGTCTTCAAAAGTCTTAGTCATATCGATAGGTAGTAATGATATTAATTTTATCGGAATTTTTCTCCTTAAAAAAAGCATGTGAGCCAGCTTTTAAAAAGTCAACATTTGTAATAAATCTTTTTTGCGGATCGATATTTTTACATTGTTTTTTAAACTCCGTTACCTCCTCCAAGCTTATCCATCTTGCAAAAATAACTATGCTTTTAGAGGTACAAATTGCCTTAATATCTATTTTATCTTCATAGAGGGAGTTAATAAAAATTAAATCATTTAAATATATATTTTGCCTTTCGATCACTTGAGCATTGTATATTGCAAGCTCCTGAAGCCACAAACTACGCAAAAACTCATCCTTCATCTTTCCATTTTGAAAGAAGGTATCATAATCATTATCATAAAACATAACATTAGAACCATCGGTAACAAAAAAAGGCTTTTTATAGGCTTGAAAGATAAGATAGTAAATAAAAATTCCCACACATGCAGTAATTGACATAACTTTTAAATGTCTTGAACTAAAAAACCCATAGCAAATAAAGGCTATGTAAAAGCTATAAACTAAAAGCTGGCTAGGGCCTATCATTGCAATAAAAAAATATTTTGAGGAGGAAAAAACCTTTGCAGTCCAGATGATTCCTTTTACAAAAATTGCTATGGCGTGCAAAAAAATACCCTGTCCAAAGCCAATAAAAAACAAAACTGCGTAGCAAACACACAAAGGCATTATAAAAAATGTAAAGAGTGGAATTACTATCATATTCGACAGTGTTGCACTTAAGGATACAACCCCAAAGTGATAAACAACAAAAAACATTGTCACTAATGTTGTAATTACTGAGGAAAGGATAATGTTCCAAAAGTAATAACTAACACAAGCGATTTTTGAGTTAAATGTTTTTTTGTCAACATTATTAAATGTAATTATTAAGGATAAAACTGCTATAAACGAGAGCTGAAAGGATGCGTAAAAAACCGTGTAAGGCACGAATAAAATAATAAAGCTCGCAATAAGGCTAAGGCTTCTAAGGGTCAAGGCTCTTCGCCCCAGCATTACTGCTATTAGCATTAGGGTTATCATTAAAAAACTTCTTGCCGCTGGTACTAAAAATCCAGAGATTGCAAGGTAACAAAAAGATCCTATGATTCCCGTAATTGCCGATACTTTTTTAATATTGCATCTTAAAACAAAGCTTGGTATCAGCACAACAGCAAAAAGCTCGCAAACAACAATAAAAAAGCTTGCTACAATTGCAATGTGCATGCCCGATATCGATAATATGTGAGACAATCCAGACCTGTTTATTTGAATGTTAAGCTCCTTTGTTAAACTGGTTCTTTTACCTGTAATTAGGGCGTCAATAATCGATGCTATGTCGGATTCTTGAATTGTAGATCTTATGTCCTGCGTTATGCCGTATCTAATTTTAGTTAAGCCAGTTGTTAATTTACTAAAAAACGATGGACTTTGAACCTTGCTTACAACCTCAGTAATTTGCCCCATGGCATTAAAGCCTTGATAGATAAGCATCTGCTCGTAGTTGTAGTCGCTAAAATATAATCTTTTAGGAATACTAAAGACTTTTGCCTTTACAACAATTTTATCGTTAATGCTTATCTCGGTGTTGTCTTTTTTGTCGTAGTAGGATAGCATAATTTTTTGCATGCCGTCAATACTTTCGTCAACTGGAGTTTTAATCTCGGATTTTTGTCTTTTAAACTTATACCAAGGCATTGATTTTGTATAAGCGGCATCCCTGTGTGCATCATCTTTGTAGTTGGGTGCCTCTTTAAAAGAACTATCTTTTATAATATTTATGTCGCCTACTATAACCGAGAGATGACCATCCCTTGGCAATATATCTAAAACTCTTGCTTCAAGCAAAACATCGTTGTGATAATCGTGAACCAAAAACCTTGCATTTACCTGCCTTTGATTAAAAACCCAAGAGCCTAACCCTATACAAATGCAAAGCAAAAAAACTACAACATATCTAAGGCTTATTAAAGCAGTAAATATTAGCATTGCAATACTAAACACTAGCATTGCAAGATACCTACCATGCAAAAAGGTTTTTAAAGCCTTAAATTTAATATCATCGTGTTTAACCGAGTGATTGTAAAACGCCAAATCCCCAAACCAAATCCCAGCAATTACAAAGCCAAGAATTATAAAAAATGGTATAAAAAGACAAAGATTAAAATACTCTTTAGTCCTTAATGACTCGATGTAGTTTATATAACCCTCCCGCATACAAAGGAGTTTGGTACTTGGTTTAGATAGTAATCGCTATCCGTTTTGTCGCAAATGATTACAAAGCCAAGCCCTAGGTTAAACACTCTACGCATTTCGGCCTCTTCAACTGCACCAAGGCTTTGAATGTAATTAAAAATGTTAGGTCTTTTGATTGACTCGAAGTCAATTTCAATATCAAGCCCCTCCGGAACGACTCTAATTATGTTGTCGTATATTCCGCCGCCAGTGATGTGTGCTAGGGCTTTTAGCGAGTCCCTTTTGAGTATTGACTTAACATCCTTAACATATATCTTTGTTGGGGTGATTAGTATATCGCCCACTGTTTTTTCTTCGTCTAATCTAACATCGATAGTGTTAATGTCTATACCATTAACCTCAAGAACCTTATTGACAAGAGAGTACCCGTTTGAATGCACCCCGCTTGACCCAAGACCAATAATTACATCGCCCTTGGTGATATTTTTTTTTGGTAAAAAATGTTCTTTTTCGCAAAAGCCTATTGCAAAGCCGGCAAGGTCGTAGTCTTTACCGTGATATAAACCGGGCATTTCGGCCGTTTCGCCACCGCTAAGCTCGCACTCAGATTGACTGCAGCCATCTATAATACCCTTTATTAATTCAACAGATATTTTTGCATCAAGCTTGCCACTTGCATAGTAATCTAAAAACATCTTTGGCAAAGCGCCGTGACAAAGTATGTCGTTGACGCACATTGCAACAAGGTCAATACCTATTGTGTCGTGCTTGTTTATTTTGTTTGCAATTTTAAGCTTTGTGCCAACGCCGTCAGTACCTGTAACTAAAATTGGGTTTTTCATGTTAAGCTCGCTAATGTCAAAGGCAGCCCCAAATAAGCCTATATTGCTTCTGTTTGAAACCCTTGAAACCATCGATTTTATCTCTTCAACAAAATCATCGCCAGCTTTAATATCAACTCCAGAGTCCTTGTATGTAATAGCCACAAGATTTATAAAAATGATATTATAAAATATATATTACTGATAGCATTTTAAATCCATAGCAATATTTTGCAAGACAAAAATGTTTTTTAACATTTAATCTTTCTAAAATCATGATGTAATAAGCCTATTTGCTAGATTGCAATTGCACTTTGCATATTTATGGGGTATTGATAAAAGCTTTAGGTATTTATCTGCCTGATTTTAAAGATTTAGAAATGGGCTTGATTGTTGTTTTTATATGCTTGGATTTTTTTTGAAATTTTTTATTTACAACATTCTCCTTACCTGTTGTAATTATTGCATATTTATCATCGGTTAAAACTGCAAAGCTAGCTTTGTTAAAAAACAAAAAGCTAGCAAATGTTAGTGTAAATTGCAAAACACAGTTAGTAAGCAATCTAATTAACATTTTACGAGACACTAATATTAGTTTTGTTCCTTGTTGACAAGTTTGTTTTTTCCTATCCAAGGCATCATAGCTCTAAGTTTAGTACCAACACTTGAAATTTGAGAATCGGAAAGTTCAGATCTCCATTTTTTAAGATTTTCGTACTTTGGCTTGTTGCTACCACTACCAGCTTCAGCCATCCAGTTGCTAGCAAATTCACCTTTTTGAATTTTATCAAGAACAACCTTCATTCTTTGTTTTGCCTCAGCCTTTGGCAATACCGCCTCACCGCTTACATATGCACCGTATTCTGCTGTGTTAGATATTGAATACATCATGTTTTCAATGCCACCTTCATACATTAGGTCAACAATAAGTTTAAGCTCGTGTAGGCATTCAAAATAAGCCATTTCAGCTGGGTAGCCAGCTTCAACAAGAGTTTCAAATCCAGCTCTAACAAGATTGTTTAATCCACCACAAAGAACAGCCTGCTCACCAAAAAGGTCAGTTTCGCACTCGTCTTTAAATGTAGTTTCAATAATTCCACTTCTGCCACCACCAACATTTGTAGCGTAAGAAAGTGCAGTTTGCTTAGCCCTTCCGCTAGCATCTTTATAAATTGCAATTAAGCAAGGTACGCCGCCGCCTTTAACAAATTCGCCTCTAACAGTATGACCAGGACCCTTAGGGGCAACCATAATAACATCAATGTCCTCTCTTGGCTCAATGTATTTAAAATGCACTGAAAATCCATGCGAAAACATAAGAGTAGAATTTGGCTTAAGATTTGTTTTAAGGTCGTTTTTGTACAAATCAGCTTGAAGCTCATCAGGAATTAATACCATAACAACATCGGCAAGTTTTGCCGCCTCCGAAGGGGAAACAACTTT
The DNA here is from genome assembly GCA_945889175.1 of Rickettsia typhi. GTDB lineage: Bacteria > Pseudomonadota > Alphaproteobacteria > Rickettsiales > Deianiraeaceae > CAMCVL01. The sequence goes on along the minus strand of CAMDBF010000033.1, from coordinate 4,667 downwards.
AAACTTTGCATTTTGAGCTTTTTTTACTGACTCAGAGCCATCTCTAAGACCTATGATAACATTAACACCGCTATCTCTAAGGTTTTGTGCTTGAGCATGACCTTGCGAACCATAACCTATGACAGCAACAGTTTTTGATTTTAATAAAGAAGCATCACAATCCTTGTCGTAATAAACAGTAAGACCTGTTGACATAATTTAATAACAATTAATAAACAATAATAAAATAACTATTTGACTATTTTGTAGAACTTTGTTCACCCTGAACCTTCTGCGAAGATAGGCTTAAATTTTTTGAAACTCTCGAGCCAATAGAGGCAAGAAAGATTGCGTTAACAAAAAAGGCAATAACAAATATAGACGTAATTTTAGTTAAAAGACTTGCAACTTCGTTGCCACTCATAAAAGGATTTTTATTAGTACTAGCCAAAAGACCTTCGCCACTAGTTTTTTGAAAAATAACAAAAATACCTAGCAAAAAACAAATTACAATATGAACCGTAACTAAAGTAAAATACAAACTAACCATTGATACAATCACAAATATATAAACATCAAGATTAATTATTTACAAGCTTAAATAAAAATCAAGCATTTGTTAAAAATTAATAATTTTGTTCCAATTATTTTTTAACAAAATATAAAAAATACTTGTTTATATTTTAATGCTATTTTACTCTATTACAAGGAGTATGAAAGATGTTTATAAAATAATTGTTTATGGATACTGAGGTTAAATCTCGAATAATTAGTTTGATTGTTGACAATGAATTTGGCGTTCTTGCAAGGGTTGTGTCTTTATTTTCAGCAAGAGGATATAACATTGAGGGCTTAAATGTTACTGAGTTTGATAGTGTAAAAAAACTATCGCAAATTACCATTGAAACAATTTGTAACGAAAAATCAGCACAAATGATAATTAAACTTCTTGAAAGATTAATCCCAGTCTACACAGCAAAGCAATTAAAGGAAGATGCAACAAAATTATACTTTGCAATTGTTAAAATAGAACAATCTAAACTTAATGAAGCTTTAAATGCCAAACACCTAAACCAAACAGATGTAATACAAAACGATGGTAATTATGCTTTTTGCAAAATTACTACTCTTTGTAAGGAAAAACTTGAGCAAGTTTTGCAAAATATATCTTTTGTAAGTCTTGTTAAGTCTGCCTGCATTGCAATTGAATAATTTTTAATTTAATATAAATATAATTAATTGCTTTTATGCTAAGCAAGTTGTTTAGCTTGTTTAAAAAACAAGAAAAAGAAGTCACTATTCTTAACGATGACGAGGAGGTTAAAGAAGCTGGTAGCATACCAATTTTAATACCAATCCTTGTCACTTTTTTAATAATAATTCCTATTATTTTTTTGTCAACAGTCGGTCTTAAGATTAATAAGGCTAGCTTGACAACAAAATTAGAAAAAAACTTTAGTATTCAATCAAGCTTTGATAGTGCAAAATTTTACTTAACACCAAGACCCCAAACGGTTATTGAAAATTTAGTTTTGTACTCGATGCAAAAAGATAAGGAATTTATCTTAAAAGCTGGTAGCTTTGTAATAAAAAAATCTTTTTGGTCATTAATAACATTTAATTCTCAAGCCATAGAGACATTAAAAATAAAAGATGCTATCATTACAATTAAGAGTGATAAAATTGACAAGCAAAGCGTAAAAGAGGAGATTATTAACTTTTTAAAGCTTGAAAACTTTTTAAAAGCCGAGCATTCATACAATATAAATATAGTTAATGTAAGCTTTAAAATTGCATCAGATAAAGGTGAGGTACTTGATGGATTTGGTATTAAGGACTTAAATATTGTAAAAAGAAATAGTTTTTACAAACTGAACGGACAAATGTTTATAGGTCAAACTCAATACGATATAGATTTTGATTACCAGACCGAAAGAAATGCCTTCTCTAAAGATAATCCTTTTACATTAAAAATGTCATCACCATATCTCAGTATTGATGTTAATGGTAAGCTTGAGGGTGAAAAAGAAAATTTAAATCTAAATGCTAAATATAAAATTGAAATGAAAAGTTTAAAAAATACAATAGTGAACCTAGCTAATTCAAATAGAATGCTTGAGCGTTCACTATTTAAAATTAAACATGATATTGCAAATATAAAAGCAGAAGGTGAGCTAAGTTATAATCTTTTTTTAAAGCATATAATCAATATCGATGGCGAGCTTTTGCAGGACTCTGAAAGTCTTGGTAAAATTAGCCTTGAAACTAACCAAGAAAATAATAAAGAACAACAAATAAACCTAAACCTTACTAAGGTAAAGGTAAGTAAAACTAACGAAAGTTTAACCTCTATTAAAGGCAATACTTTTGATAAAGGTTCGGTTTATCAAAATATTATGTCATACGATGACAATGATATTTCTTTTTTGCAAAATAAATCTTCTTTAGCAAGCCTTGCAAATGTTGTACAAAAAAATGACTCATCTGGAGAAGTAGAAGGTAAGTCAATAATTAAAAATAAATTTTCTATTACCGACTTACTATCCCCTAACCCATTAAACTTTAAAACAAACATTAATACCCTAGTGAGAGAATCAGGCGAAAGCTTTGGCTCAATGAATCTTAACGGTTCTGTCTCTGTTTTTGGCGTAAATCTTGATAGTGAAATAAATATCGTAAATAGCACCGAGGACAATAAAATTGATAACTTGAAAATAACTTGCAAGGGACTCGTAAACGATGCCAATCAAAATGGTAGAACAAATCTTTATGTAACACTAAGGGGTAATGATGTAACCAAACCTTTTGACACAATGATAGACAGATTATCTAGCGATGTTGCAAACAAAGTTGCAAATATTTTTTATTCTTTAGTAAATAAAGATGCCAACCTTGCAAACACATTCTACGACCTATCCTTTGATTTAAAACTAGATAAAGATGTTACTTTTATTGATAATTTTAAATTAAATTTTAATAATACAATAAAATCTATTGAGGCAAAAATGCAACACAACACATCATCTGACAATCCAAACAATATTTACAAAACACTCTTTATTAAACTTACTGGCTTTAATTTAGTTCCTAAATTGCAAGATCTTAAAATGTTTGAATCATTTGCAAAACAAACAAGTCTAATTAATAAAATACTGTTTTTAAAAACAATATCTGGTAAAACAGATATATCTTTTGAATGCGAAAATTGCAATATTCTATCAGTTCCCATCGATAGCCTAAGGGCATCTTTGTCTATGAATAAAGATGGGATTGACTTTACAATACCCAAAATTCAATCAAATGGTATAGATATAAATGCTGAGGCAGAAATTGACATATCAAGCGGTACGTCAATGCTAAATGCAAAAGTCAACATAAATGAACTAACCATGGCAAAAGGCATTTCCTTTGAAGATGTCTTTAATAAAAATGAAAAATATGAGGCAATTTTTATACCAAGCTTAAATGACTTAAGTGGTAAAATATCTATTAATTCCAACATCATTGATTCACCAAACTATACTTTTACTAAAAGTGGAATCAAGTTAAGTCTTAACAATGGGCTTATCTTACTTGACGATTTTTCTGTGCACGGATATCGTAAATTAAGTGCTGGCGTTGCAAATGCAAATTCTTCGCTTATAGCACAAAAACTTCAGGATATTCAAAGTAAGCATCTTGAAACCGATATTAAATTAGAGGGCAGTATATCTTTACAAAATGAACCAATTTATAGCCTATCTTTTGCATTGTCAAACATACTACCTTCAACACTTATATCAGCATTTAGTAAAAATTTAAGCAATGATATCAAAGGTGCAATGAGTATAAATGGTAGGGTTGTTTCAAGCGGTTATGGCTTTGCAGATTTTGTCAAAAACATGCAAACGGATTCAAAATTTACCATTTACAATACCCAGCTTGACGGCTTTGATTTAAACAGCCTTGCCATAGCCCTTGGCAAAAAACAATCCTCATTACCACCAGCATTATCCAAAAAAATCAAAAAAAATGCAAAACCCGCTAACCAGCCTCAGGTAATAAAAGTTCAAAATACAGATGATGCTTTAAATCTTATTCAAAATGGCACAAAGGCAGTCTACTCTAAGATAAGCGGGGATGTGGTTTTTAAAGATCAAAAACTCGTAATCTCTGGTGGTAGTATAGACTCTGGCATAGTAAAAGGAACGTTTAATTTAAGCCTTATCCCTTTTGATAACTTTTACTACTCTTTTGTTGGTAAGTCAGTATTAAATGCAATTAATTATAAAGGTGGCTCTCCGGTAGCTTTGTTTATTAGTTTTGCTGGCTATGGCAAAAACACAACAGAGCATAAAAATGACATCAATCTAAGTCAAGTTGATGCCTACCTTAAAGCCAAAGCCGCTTACAGAAAATAAAATTTTTGAAGTTAAATATCAATTTTGTTGTTATGCTTATCTTGATGATTGTTATATTGATGTTTGTAATTTTTTTGCTTGGATTGCGTAATGTCATCAAATTTTGACTCTAACTTTTCACTAAAATCTTCAGATTGTATATTAGACCTCTTCCATAACCTTGACAAATAATATATATTAGTTTACGAATATATATTATTTGTTTTTAATTGATATGTTTTGGGTTAATGCTAAGAAGTTAAAGGATGAAGATTTTAAAAGACTTACGGGAGTTAAAAGATCTACTTT
>CAMDBF010000032.1 GCA_945889175.1 Rickettsia typhi | reverse complement strand
GTAAAACTAGTTAGTTGAGGAATAGGAATAATGCTATTGCTTGCATTTGGATCATTGATGTCAGTATTGTTGCCAAAGGTAGAATTGCCAAAGGTACCGTTGCCAAAGGTAGAATTGCCATAGGTACCGTTGCCAAAGGTAGAATTGCCTTTTGGATTTACTGGTTGTTGCGGGATGGAGTCAGAGCTATTAGATAGATACTCTACTAATTTGCTAACTCCTACCACTGTTACTGCTCCTGCCCCTCCTGCCAATACTCCTCCTAATGCTAATAATACTACTCTTATTTTTTGGTCTTTTGTTAAACCAACCCCGCATTTGGCAATAGCGGCACATTTCTTTTGCTCTGTAACTGTCTCAACTGAGCTAGTGTATCTTTCCTCTGGACTGTCCGTTCCAATTTCAGAACTTATAGGAACGGTGTTCTTTTTACTCTGAAAGAAATCCTTACATTTGGATCGTCGTTTTATGGCGACGTGCAAATCTTGATTTGGATTACTCTGATTTACTAGTTTATTTAGTAGATAAGTTTCTTCTTCCTCATCTGCAATCTTAAACTTTGTATTATATTTCTGCTTAATTGCCCTTTTAATATCGTCTATAAGATTGGGGTCGAACCCGTTTGGGAACTGGTCTTTCAAGTTTTCCTTTGTAATCTTAAATACTTTCTGTTGGCCATTTAGAGAGGTTATTTTACAAATAAAATGTGCAAATTTATCAGGTAATGTATAACCTTTGCTACGTTTACATTCCTTTTGTATATCCTGAGCTAGTTTATCAAGAATTGTGTCTCCTTGAGTGTCTCCTTGAGTGTTTCCTCGAGTGTTTCCTCGAGTGTTTCCTCGAGTGTTTCCTCGAGTTTTTTTTGTTTTTTCCTTCACCACTTTTTTTTCTACAGGTGCTTCTGTTTGTCCTTCAAGTTGTCTTCTTTGTTCTTGATTTTGTGCGTTAACAGGGTTTTCGATCCTTACACAACCTCTCCATTCTGAAGGCTTTTTGCTATCATTATTAATTCCTGCTTCAATCAATGTGTTTTTAATATCGGCTATTGAGTTAGTCTGTGTTGTATTATTAATAACCACTTTCTTTTCAATCTTATCTTTATTAGTTATAAACACACTATAGAGCCCTTGGTCAGAACCATTTGTTCGTATAGGATTAATAACAAAAGGCTTTCCATCATTCTTATGAGGACTTGGACTGCCTTCTTCGCCTTCCTCCTCTATAATTATTTGATTTCTATCTGCTGGAATTTGTGGCAGCAAATGACGAGCAGTTTCAGTACCGCTATGAATCGAAGTGATTTGAAAACTTTGACGATGCAACGGAGCGAATGTTGTACTGTCTGATTGTCTATAAGTATCACTTTGATTATTAAAATAGTTACTTTTTTCGTCACTATTATCATTATCCAATCGGTTCTCACCTTTCCAAGGAGAATGCGAATCATCATCATATCGACTACGTTCATCAGATATGACACTTCTATCCTCTTTAAGCTCTTCGTACATCTCTTCATTGTTCTTGGAAGCAGGTTCACCTTCTTGATAAGGATAAAGGTAATTTACATTATCATTATCATTACGAAAACGATTTTGATTACCCTGTTCCCTCAAAATCTCTTGGAATTCTTGGAATATGTGTTCTGCAAGTGTTATTTTCTGATCTTGCGTTTGATTAAAAGCAAGTCGTTTCCCAACTGGACTTCTTTCTAAATCCCGTTTATTGTTGCGATTGTGCAAATATTCATTCAATTTGTCGTTTCTGTTGTTTTGTTTTTTTTCTGTACCTACCCCTCTTTCCTCATCGGGCTTTTTCTTTTTTTTAGGTATCTCAGTATGTTCTGTATCGAATCTTTGCATCATAGGTTTAGATTGTTGAGGTCCATAATTAACTCCAACAGCCGAATTTCTAGCAGTATTACCATCATCATTATCATCAAGAGAATTATCATGCAATTTATTTTTGTCTTCACCTTCAGGTGTGGTGCATTGATTCTTACTAGAAACATAGTCATCTTCAATATAAACATCATCATCTCCAATATTACTTTCTGATTTTCTATCTTCTTCTTTTCGCTCTTCATCATAATTTATTAATTTTTCTTTTTGTTGTTTTTGATTTAGTGGAAGAGTTCCAATAGATCCATTTTGTTTTGCACCAGATGTTTGCTGTGGTTGGGTTGACTTTCCATTGATTATTCTACTGTCACTTTGACTTAGATGAATAGAAATATCTCCATTAGATTGATTACCACGATCTATATCACTTTGAATGAATGTTGTATTATTTCGTTCTCTTTCTGCCTGACTTTCTTCCTCACTTTTTGCATCTTGGAATCGAAAATATAGGTTTGTTGGATTTGTTTCTTGACCTCGACCTTCTTTATCATTATTACTGGACTGAAGATAGTGATCTAGATTGAAAGGTATAACGGGCGAAGGAGATGAACCTTTATTTTTTCTTTCTTTAGTCTCTTCGTTGCTGTATCTTGGTGTAGCTGTTTTACGTTGTAGACTATCATTCGGACTATTATTTCCTCTTAGTTCATTCTCTGCTTCTGCGATTAAACGATTTGTAGAGGAAAACTGTGACTGTGAACGATGTAATGACTGATTAGCCATCTCCATCTCCTCTTTAATTATTGCTGAATCATTTGGCTGACCGATTTCTTGTATGTAAAGCTTTACAGCATTAATTACATTAGGGTTGTTGTTAAGTATGTTGTTGTTAAGTATATTTAAATTATCACGAAGTGCAGTTTTTGCTCCTTCTGTAGTTTTTGACTCCTCTAGGGGTAAATTGTGCTGAAAAAACATGTCAATAACCCCGTCATCATCATAGGATCCAACAACATAATTGTTCCAAAAAATGTTACCATTGTTATCTGAATAGAATTTATCTCTTGTTGCATTAACTTGCATTCCTGTTAAAATGTTACTATTCGAGTTTTTTGACAATTGGGATGTGTTATCACGATGTATTGCTTCTCCAGTCACTTCATCATGCCAATCCGAATTTTTTACTGTTTTATCTACTATAGCTCTTTGCCTTGGGTGAGGAATAAAATCCTTTTTTATTGGCGAATGGATTGTATGATTTTTGAATGTCAATTCATCACCTTCCTCCATTTCTTCTTCAAGCCGATCTATAAAAGTTGGACCTTGATTGCCCAATGTTCCAAGTTCGTTTGTTTTTAGATATTGAGTTTTAGTTTTTTTCTTCTTTTTTTTTGTCTTTACTGTTATTAATTCTTCTCTTCGTAGATATGCCGAAACTTTCTCGCCGAGTGGATCCATTAAAATTTCAGGTTTCCCGTTATGTAAAATGTGTCTAGTGACAGTTCTTTTTTTTTGTTTTACTGTTGTTATATATTCCCACCCTCCTTGATCCTTAGCATTATATTGCTGTCCTGTAGCATTATCTTGCTCTGCTACTGTGTTATCCATAGCACCACCCACATAATTATTGGGTTTGTGTAACAACTGTTGCATGTTTGGTCTGTCTAACGACTGGGCAAATGGTTTTTTACCTTGGTTATATTGATTATGTTGAATTGTATTAAAATTGGACACCATGTTTTGTGTACTTGCTGGATTGCTTCCTAATTGATCAAAAGTGGTGTCATTCTCAAAGTTTATTTTTTTACTTACACTATATTTATAATTATCATTATGATTACTGATTGTATTATAACGGTCATTTGTGAGTTGTTTTTTTGCTGAATCTTGAAGTATTGAACCTTCCTTCGTTTTTTGCTCTTTTTGTTTGTTCTTGCTATATTCCATATAAATTTAGTAAAAAATAATATTAATGTAAATAAAAAATGACCTGTTTAAATATATATTTACTTAAAGTTAATTCTATATTATATTTTAATAATGTCCTCTTTAAAACAGGTTCTTTTTACTTACGATTTTAGAAATATTCAATTGTCAAGATTTTTTATAATATTTATTAAAAGACACTAAGAGTAATACTATCAGGCTTTTAAAAGATATTTAATTTAACAATAAATTTGCTATATTATTAAAAGTATTATTATTAATAATGGTTTGTTTGTTAAATTTTTACACAACAAATTAACAATGTTAATGTAATATATAAATGCTTAATAATAAAAAATATATTATTATGTTTTTACTTTTTGGTAAAAAAAGTGATATTTATTTTGCAAGCATTTTATCTTGCAAATAAAGTTTTGTATTGCAAAATAGAGTCTGTAAAATATCTTTGTGTTTTGCATAAATTGCAAACTTATCGAAGCAAAAATAATAAATATATTCTTGTTTATGACTCACGACAACCAATTTAACCAAGCCATTTTAATGCTAGACGATGGCTCTTTTTACTCGGGGCTTTGCTTAGGTAATAATGATTGCTTTGGTGAAATATGCTTTAATACATCAATGAGTGGCTATCAAGAGGTAATAACGGATCCATCCTACAATAAGCAAATTATTGTTTTTACCTTTGTGCATATTGGCAATGTTGGTTGTAACGACTTTGATATTGAGTCAACAAACTACAAATCCCAAAACTCTATGCCAAAGGGCGTTGTTGTGCGTAATGCACCTAGTGATTTTTCTAACCATAGAGCAATGCAAAGCCTTGCAAATTTTTGCTTACAAAACAATATTGCACTCTTTGTTGACTGCGACACAAGAGCAATTACACAAAAAATTAGAGAGAAGAAGCTGACAAAAGGTAATGCTGTTATAAGTAAAATTGACTGCTCATCTTTGCAAAAAATTGGAGAGAATTCAAAGCAAATTAAAGACTTACAGACTAAGCTTAACGAACACCCATCAATGAACAATATGGAGCTATCGGCTGATGTATGTAATAAGCAAAGAGTGTTTTTTGAAGATGGCAAATACTCACAAACAATTACAAAAAGGGATTGGGCAAAAAACATCGCAGTTATTGACTTTGGCGTTAAGGAAAACATCTTAAGACTCTTAGAACAACACGATTTTGATATTGAGGTCTTTCCTAACAATGTAAGCTTTGAGGATATTAAGGGTTTTGATGCCTTCTTTTTATCTAATGGCCCGGGCGACCCGCGTGAAACATTTAAAATTGCAGGACCAACAATATCCTCCATAGTATCATCTGGAAAGCCTGTTTTTGGTATTTGCTTGGGGCATCAAATGCTTGCAATTGCCCTTGGCATGAGGGTTGAAAAACTGCCTCAGGGTCATAGGGGTGCCAACCATCCTGTTCTTAATTTAAAAAACGGCAGAGTCGAAATTACATCGCAAAATCACGGTTTTGCCGTTATGGATTCCTCCTTACCTAGTAATGTTGAAATTACACATCTATCTCTCTTTGACGGTGTTGTTGAGGGCTTCAAAACAAAACAAGGTAATGTAACTGCAATTCAATATCACCCTGAGTCTTCACCTGGACCTCACGATAGTCTTTATCTTTTTAAAGAATTTAGAGCTAAGTTTGCAAATTAAAACCTTCGTTAAAAAAACACTATGTTAATGTCAAAACTTTTTGTACCTATTCAAAAAGAGGCTCCTGCTGGAGCTCAAATTACCTCACACATCTTAATGCTAAAGGCCGGCTTAATTAAACAAACTGCAAGCGGGCTTTACACTTGGCTACCCTTGGGTCTTAAGGTGCTTGAAAAAATTAAAACAGCTATAAGGAAGGAGCTTAACAACATTGATTGCAACGAAATACTCTTGCCAATCCTTCAGCCATCATCCTTTTGGCGTTTAAGTGGTAGATACGACACCTACGGCAAGGAGATGTTAAGACTAAAAGACAGGCACGACAGCGAGTTAGTCTATGGTCCAACCGCCGAAGAGGCAATGGTTGAAATTGCAAAAAACGAAATTAAAAGCTATAAGCAGCTCCCGCTTTCGCTTTATAATATTCAGTTTAAATTTAGAGACGAGCTTAGACCAAGGTTTGGCGTTATGAGGTCAAGAGAGTTTATAATGCTTGACTCCTACTCCTTTGATATATCTGAGGCCGATGCTGTTAAAAGCTATTTTAATCACATAGAGGCTTTTTTAAAAATATTTTTATCCCTAGGACTGACGGTTATACCCGTTGAAGCATCAGTTGGTGAAATAGGTGGTAGCTTAAGCCACGAATTTTGCCTGCTTGCACCAAACGGTGAGAGCGATGTTTTTATTCAAAACTCTTTAATTGAAAAAATAGAGAGTTTAAAAAACAATGTAAATGATATTAAAAACATGCAGACAGAACTTGCTCTGCATTTTGCTAAGACCGATGAAAAAATTGCTGAATCTTCATCTGTCAACATTAAGCCAGAAGATGTTAATCAATACAAAGCAATAGAGCTTGGGCATTGCTTTTACTTTGGCGATAAATATTCTAAACCAATGCAAATGCAAGTTGCAAACGACAAGGGCGAGATGGTAAATCCGCAAATGGGGTCTTACGGCATAGGGCCAGCTAGAATTATTGCTGCATTTATTGAATTAAATAACGATAAAGATGGAATAATTTGGAACGAGCAATTATCGCCATTTGATGTAATTATTGTAAATATAATTAAGGATAGCGATGAATACGCTAAGCAAGTTTATAGAACGCTGCAAAACCTTGGAATTGATGTTTTATTTGACGACACCAGTGATTCTGCAGGTCAAAAATTTGCAAAAGCAGACTTGCTTGGCATACCAAAGCAAATTATTGTTTCGCAAAAACTGCAGGACTCCAAATCTCTTGAAATTAAGGATAGAAAAACTGGCATTAAAACTATTATTTCTCTTGAAAGTCTGTCAGCTTGTTTTTCTCAAGTGTTGACCGGAAATTAATTGATAAAAAACTTGCAATCTATTTTCTATGCTATTTGCTTATGATTGCAGCTTTTGCCTGTAATTTAGTTATTTTATGATTTTAATTTTTATTTTTTTTGATTATGAAAATTGTTGCAATCATCGCAAGTTTATTCTTTGCTGTTAATGCTTTTGCTATCGAAGCTCCTAAGGCTGCTGATGTAAAAAAAGAAGTTAAAGCTCAAGCTGTTCAAGCTGCTCAAGCTAAAGTTGCTACTGCTGTTGCTGCTCCGGCTGCTTCTGTTGTTGCTGACAAAAAATCTAAGTAATTTTGCAAAAAAGCCCTTCTCATCTTTTGGTGAAAAAGGCTTTTAATAATAGCTTTGTTTAATAAATTAAGAGTTATTTTTAAAAGCTTTTAAGTAAAAAGAATTTAGAATATATAATACCATATTTTATTGACGCAGTGACTAATAGTTGTCATACATCAAATCTTGATGACTACAAAGTATTAAGCAAAATTAATCTGCCTAGCGACCTTGCCCCACTTAGCCTTGAGGAACTAGAACTTTTAGCCGTTGAAATTAGAGATTTTTTAATAAATACAGTATCTAAAACGGGTGGACACTTAGGTGCTGCTCTTGGAGTTGTGGAGCTCACAATTGCATTATGTTATTGCTTTAATCTACCTAAGGACAAACTAGTATGGGACATAGGGCATCAAGCCTATCCCTATAAGATTCTTACGGGGCGTAAGGAGAGGCTTCATACAATTAGACAGCCAGATGGGCTATCAGGTTTTTTAAGTATTTTTGAAAGCCCATATGACAGCTTTGGTGCTGGGCATAGTTCAACCTCAATTTCGGCAGCTTTAGGCATGGCAATTGCCAGCAAGCTGAATAATGACGATAACTTTGTTGTAGCCATTATTGGCGATGGTGCAATTTCGGCTGGCATGGCATACGAGGCATTGAATAACTGCCTAGAGGCTGGAAAAAGACTAATTGTTATTTTAAACGATAATGATATGTCAATATCAAAGCCAACGGGAGCCATAAGCAGATATTTACCAAGGCTTGCAAGTTCAAAATCTTATAATTTTGCAAGAGAGCTTTACTACAAAACATCATCAAAATTAGGTTTTTTAAATATTGCAAAACGCACCGAAAAATCAATCAAAGATTTTGTAATTGGTAGCAATATTTTTGAAGAAATGGGCTTTAGATACATTGGTCCAATCGATGGACATGATTTAAAGGCTACAACTGAGCTTTTGCAAAATATCAAATGCAATTTAAACGAAAACGAGCCAATATTAATCCATGCAAAAACAATTAAAGGTAAGGGCTACAAGCCAGCTGAGAATGCTGAGGATAAGTTTCATGGCGTTGCAAGCTTTGATGTAAAAACAGGTGAGCAAAAGCAAAGCTTTGCAAAAAATTATAGTGCAATTTTTGCAACTAAATTAAGTAACATTGCAAGTATTGATCCAAAAGTTATAGCCATTACTGCAGCTATGAAGAGCGGTACCGGTCTTGAAATTTTTGAAAAGCAAAATCCAAAGCAGCTTTTTGATGTTGGCATTGCAGAGCAGCATGCTGTTACATTTGCAGCAGGGCTTGCAACTGCAGGTTACAAGCCATTTGTTTGTTTGTATTCAACATTTTTGCAAAGAGCTTACGATCAGGTAATTCATGATGTTTGCATTCAAAACCTACCAGTTAGATTTATGATTGACAGGGCAGGCTTTGTTGGGGCTGATGGACCTACTCACAACGGTGTTTTTGACCTTGGTTTTTTATCAATTATTCCAAATATTGTCATTTGTGGCTCTAGTGATGAAGTATCCCTTACTAAGCTAACAGAGCTTTGTTACAATCATAACTCTTCACCGATCGCCCTTAGATACGCAAAGTCTAGTGTTCAGCAAATATATCCTGCCGATGAGGTTTTTGAAGTCTACAAGGCGAAGGTGATATCAAACAAAGGCTATAGGTCAAACCAAGGTTCTGCAGTGTGTTTAGTTGGCTTTGGCATAACCGTAAAAAATTGCATAGATGCTAGTCAGCTTTTAATGCAAAAAAATATAAAAGTAAGTCTTGTTGATGCCGTCTTTGCAAAGCCTATAGATACAGAGACCTTTGCCCAAATAGCCAAAGAGCATGATATTGTGATAGCGGTTGACGAAAACTCTTTTGGGGGTCTTTCGACAATTTTGATGGAATTTTTTTATAATTACAAAGCTCTTAAGTACATACCTGTAAGACTTAAAGATGAGTTTTTTGAACATGACACAATTAATGCCTTTCATGCAAAGCAAGGGCTTGATGCAAAATCAATTGCCTTAAAGGTTGCCGACGCCTTGGGTCTAGTTAGCGATGAGGATAAATTTATCTAAAATGCAATGTCCTTTGATGTAAAACGCAAGACAATTCTAGCAAGGCGAATGTTTGTTATAGGCTCACTTAAGGCATTAGCTTTTGGCGCTTTATTTGCAAGAACCGCAAAGCTACAGATAGTCGACCATAGCTCTTACAAAAAGCTTTCGAGTAGCAATAAAACAAGAAACGCATTTATAATACCAAACAGGGGTGAATTTATTGATAAAAATGATGTTAAAATAGCTTTTAGCAAAAGGTATTATAGATTAATTTTTGCCCCAAGTAAGCGAAAGCTGAAGGATATAAATGTTATTAAAAAAACTGCAAAAGTTTTAAATACTGATGCTAAAGGACTGAAAGAAATGCTTAAAAGATATCGCAACTCAGGGGGTGTGAGCTTTGTACTTTACAAGTTTTTAACAAGAGAAGAACTTATTAAAATTAATTATTATTTACTTTATCTTGAAGGGGTAAGTGTTGAGGAGTCTTTTTTGCGATTTTACAAAAACCCTTATGCCTATTCATCTTTAATTGGATACATAGGCGAAGTTAATTTGAATGATGATGCGGTAAAGCTGTTGAATAATTCTGATTTAAAAGACGGTAAGTCTGGGCTTGAAAAACATTATAATAAAACTCTCTCGGGCATTGCTGGGGTTAAAACCATAGAGGTTGATAGTTCAAATAGCCCTGTAAGCACATATATTACACAAAATGCCGTTGATGCAAGTGCGGTAAAGCTTTCAATAGATTCAAGAGTGCAGGAAAAGCTTTACGACATCACCAAGGAGAAGATGGTATCTGTGTGTATAATTGACATTGAAACAAACTCTGTTCTTGCATCTGTTTCAACCCCCGGTTTTGACTCAAACTTACTATCAAAACAGGCTTCAAGTAATGAATGGTGGAAGCTTGTGAACGACCCTACAAAGCCATTGTTAAACAGACCTTTTTCGGCACTTTACCCTCCCGGTTCAATCTTTAAAATACCTATTGCACTTAGTGTGATGCTTGCTGGTTTTGACCCTAATACAAGATTTAACTGCGATGGTCACATTTTTTATGGCGGGCGTAAATTTAATTGCTGGCATACAAAAGGTCATGGCTCGCTTGATATGTTTGGGGCAATCAAGAACTCTTGTAATGTTTATTTTTACAAGCTTTCAAATCAGTTAGATATAGATAAAATATCAGCCTTTGCAAACAAACTTGGTCTTGGGGCGGTTGCCTATAGCGATGCCCTTGTTAGCTTAAATTATAAAAAGGGCAATATTCCCACTAAGGATTGGAAGTATAAACATAGAAGGGAGGATTGGCACGGCGGCGATAACTTAAATTTTGTGATAGGGCAGGGCTTTAATCTTGTAAATTGCTTTCAGCTATGCTTAATGCTTGCTAGAATTTTAAGTGGTAGGCTTATTGAGCCTAGCTTTGATTTATCAAGTAGTAAAAAAGTTCAAGACTTTCAGTCAACTGACATACCAAGTGCAGCAGTAGATGTTATTAAAAAAGGGATGTTTTTAGCTGCAAACGAGGCTGGTGGAACTTGCTTTGGTTCGCATTTAGTAAATAATAATAATTTTGTTCTTTCGGGTAAGACGGGTAGTGCGCAGGCAGTTTCGCGTTTTATCGACAAGCATGCAAAGCGAAGCCACAACGAAAACACTCACGGATTGTTTGTAGGCTTTGCCCCCTTTGACAATCCAAAGTATGTAATATCAGTAATAAGCGAGCACGGTGGGTTTGGCTCTGCTGCAGCAGCCCCCATAGCCAAGGAAATAATGACATACATAAACGAAATAACAAATTTGTAAAAACAAATCCCAAGAATTTTTTTGTAAAAACATCTTGAGTATTAAAACTGCTTTGTTAAAATAAAGATGTAGCTAGTAGCAACAAATTTATTATTCTAATTTTTATTTTATTAAATTATTTATAAACGATTTTATGGAAGAAGCTAAACAACCTTTACTTGGTAGAAAATCTAATTATCTTATCACCGAGCATTATGATGAAGAATCGCATTTACTTGAAACAGGGGCACAAAGTACAGTTAGAGTTGGGGCTGGAGCTGCTAATTCAACTGAAGTGGCAATAGCAAGCACCAATCCAAATACAATAGTATTACAAATGCCAAGGGAGAAAGCTAAAGAGCCTGCACAAGGTACTGCCGTTGAGCAAGTAAAGACTGCATTATCAAAATACTTCCCTAATGACTCAAAGCCAGCAATAACTGGAGGAAGGAACATTAAGGGCAAATATGTTTGCACAGTAACAGTTGATTGCAATCATGATGGTACTTTTACTGGAGAATGTAATGAAGGTGGTGACATTGATAACAAATCTCAATGGCAATATACTTCACAGGATGGCAATGTGAAAAAAGAATTAATATTTTACAATAAACCTCATACAATTAATGGCGTTAATTACGATAGTTATTTTAGTATTGGAAAAGGAGGCTTATTTACCTCAATAAAGGTATTTTTTGGAAAGGGGACACTTACATTGCCAGATGGCACTACTTACAAGGGTGGCTGGAAGGATGGTAAAAGGCATGGACAGGGGACACTTACATTGCCAGACGGCGCGATTTACGAGGGTGAATTTGTGAATGGCCAAATGTATGGACAGGGGACACTTACATTGCCAGACGGCGTGATTTACGAGGGTAAACATGTGAATGGCATAAGGCGTGGAAATGGGAAATATATATACCCAGACGGCAGGATTTACGAGGGTGAATTTGTGAATGACAAAATGTATGGAAAGGGGACATATAAATCGCCGGATGGCGATATTTACGAGGGTGAATGGAGGGATGGTAAAAGGCATGGACAGGGGACATATAAATTGTCAGACGGCACTACTTACAAGGGTGAATGGAAGGATGACAAAATGCATGGAAATGGGACATGTACATTCCCAGACGGCACTACTTACAAGGGTGAATGGAAGGATGGCAATTTTACTCAAGGTACTTGGAATAATGGAAAGTGCGAACCTCGTAAAGAGGTTAAGACTTTGTCTTCTAGTAATCTTGCTAACCCTCAGTCTAATCCTATTAACAAAGCTACGGATAGTGTTACATTACAAAAAGGTGGACTTGGAGAACTGGATCAAGTGGATGGAGCTGGAGAATATCAATTATCAACATCTCGCTTGTCTAATCAAAGCCAAGATCGTATTCAAGATCAACGTTCTAAACAAATTAAAGAAGAAGTAAAAGGCTGTCAACGATAAGTAAAAAAATAAACAATCATTCTCCTTTTAATTTTTTAAAAAATCCCCTTTGTAACACAAAGGTTTTTAAAGGGGGCTAAGCTTTTACCCCCACCCTTATTACATTAGACCTCTTCCTTAACCCCTACCATCTTAAACCCCTCCCCCCTTAGGGGAGGTTGGGTGGGGTAATATCTATTAAACCTCTTTTATTCTATTAATCTTAAAAACCATAGCAAAACATAAAGTTATCTTACTAAAATTAACACA
>CAMDBF010000031.1 GCA_945889175.1 Rickettsia typhi | reverse complement strand
TTTTTAAGCTCTGTCAAAACCCCACCCAGCCTCCCCTAAGAGGGGAGGGGTTAAGGAAGAGGTCTAATAGCTTTATGTTTTTGTGTGACTTTGGAAGTTAATATTTAAAGTTAATAGAATCCCAAAGAGGTCTAGTATATTTTTTAACCTAAGAATTAAAATAATTAAATAGAAATATTATTTTTAAGCTCTGTCAAAACCCCACCCAGCCTCCCCTAAGAGGGGAGGGTTAAGGAAGAGGTCTAATGTTAAGTATGGCTTTTTGGTAGATTTTGATGGGGGTTATACAGGAGGTCTATTGATCGATTTTAAATAAGATATGGCTTTTTATACCTTTGGAATATGCAAAAAATTTAATATGAAGGTGCAAATACTAATGTAACTGGCTTTAGCCTCGTTTTAGTGCTTATTTTTAAAATCCAAAGGGGTTTAGTGCAAGATTATCAAGTTGTTTTTGATAAAACACTAAGATGTCTAAGCCTAGAGAAATAAACAAACGGAAGAACAAAAATAATAAAAATTATGGCAAAAACCATAGTCAAAATATCCATTATGTTTACTTGTGTGCTTGGTTGTGTTAATGTAAGGTAGTAATGAATAGTGGGGTAAAATATTATTTAGATTGGTTTTCATCTTTAAGTGATTTTAAGTGTTGTTTAGTTGTAGGCTTCTTTTCGGCCTTAGTTTTAATGTTATTGGGATTGCTTTATAAACTTAGCGGAACTAAATTATTACTCGTTATATTAATTATTGCATGTGTATTTATAATCTGCTTCATCGTGTCTAAAGTATTGGATTACCTCTCCAAACTAAGCGACAACATAACTAAAATCGTCTGCTTCATCGTGTCTAAAGGATTTGATTATCTCTCCAAGCTAAGCGACAATAAAACTAAAGTCAAACTTCAAACACTCAAGGCTGCTAATGGTGCAGGGGCTGGTTTGAACCCGCAGAAAAAAACTTCATCTGTGTATCAATCAATCCTTAATATTTTAAAACATATTTTTACAAGTTTTAATTGTGTTAAATCTTTTCTTTTCGAAGACTAAGTAAAATTTTACCATATTCTTGTTGATTGGCTTAAGAATTTACTTAATTACTAAAGATTATTATCACGGGGCTTCATCTTAATTTCGGATATATATCTTACTCCCTTCTCCCCCCTTTTGAGCTGAATAAAAATGTCAACAACATTAAGAATGTAACCTTTAATCTCCTCAGGAGGCATGCCAAGCCCTGCCTGCATAACCATAAGCTTTAGTTGCTCTACTGCCATGGCTGGGGAGTCGGCGTGGAGTGTGGATATTGACCCAGGGTGACCTGTGTTTATTGCACGCAAAAAACTAAATGCTTCCTTACCTCTAAGCTCACCTACTATAATTCTGTCGGGTCTTAAACGCAGGGCGGCCTCGATTAGGTCCTGAGTTGTAACATTTGCCCTACCCTGCCCACCTTTTGATGCAACAAGATGCAGTTTGTTTGGGTGATTTTTTAAAATTATCTCCCTTGCATCCTCAACGGTTAAAATACGCTGCTCTTTTGGTATTGCTTGTAACATTGCATTTGTAAATGTTGTTTTACCAGTTGAAGTACCACCACTTACAATAATATTTTTACGCAAAACGATTGCCTGTATTAAAAACTCTTTAATATCGCCTTTTTGCAGTAAATCGTTTAAAGTTTCAAAATCCTTGTCCTCAACTGCCTTAATTTTTGTTGTGTTAAAAGCACCCATTTTTTCGTAGTCGTCAAGATTCCATTGTATTGTCGCTGGCTTTCTTATTGACATAACGACAGTATTTTTTGCACACACGGGCGGAAACACAACCTGTATCCTGTATCCGTTTGGCAAGGTTGCAGACAAAAGAGGCATCTCCTCACTAACCATCTGATCCGTTGATTGAGCAATAAGCTTTGCAAGCCCGTAAAGATGGTTAAAGTCAAACTCTGGTACGGCATGCCTTAGCATTTCGCCCCTTTTTTCAACCCATATTTCACCTAAGGTATTGATAGATATTTCACTGATGTCTGGTTCTGCCAAGATTTTTTCAATAGGTATTAAATATGTATTTAAGGCAGTTACATTTTGCATAAAAGATGCTTTTAATATTAATTATTTATAAAGTATTAAAATATTATATCAAATTTTGCCTGCATTTGCAAAGAAAAACTTGACTATCTGAATCTAGCTGAAGTAGACTTTAAGTTAATGAGTTATTTATTATTTTTCGTTTTTGTTCTATATAAAAAATGTTGTGTAACAAAATTATTATTAGCGGTGCAATTGCTTTTAGCTTACTTGTTGCTTCCTGTAAGCCTGTAATTAAAAATCTTGATGTTTATCAAAAAAAAGCCGTAACTCAAACTGAGTTCATGCCATCTGAAGAACAACTTAAAAAAACAATCCCTTCGGTTGTCGTACTACCATTTACTGACGAAACCGAATACAACGCACAAACAAATCTAAAAACACAAATTCCAAGCAAACTTGAAAAAGTGCTTGTTGGCAACAAGCTTGCAACAATAGCCCCTAGGGATGCATTTGCAAAATTATCTAGCGAAATAAAAATTGCCGAAATGGGTGGGGCCATATCATCTGCAATACCAACTAATGCAAACTTTGCAATTCTTGGCGATGTGTCAAATGTTTCATTTACATCTGAGGATGTAACTATATCCCGTGAACCATCAACTGCTTTAGGTGCTGTTATGGCAGCAACTGGCAAGGTAAGTAGGGAGTTTAAATACACTGCTTCTGTTAATGCTAATATTAAGGTCTACGAACTTCCTGCCCTAACCCTTGTCAACACAATTGTTTTTGATGGGGTGAATGTAAAAATTGAAAAAGCTAAGGTTAAAAAAGACACTTTACTTTCAAGAGAGTTTGAGGATCCTAAAACATTTGATGCAGCAATGGTTGTTGATGCAGTTGAAAATGCAGTCAACAGACATGCAGTTGAATTAAAAAACTTATTTGCAAAAACTGGTTATGTTAGTGAGGTAAGATTTAAAGACGAAAAAGATATTATTAAAATTTCCCTTGGATCCGATGATGGACTTAAACATGGCGACAAGGTGATTTTGCAACAAAAATACTCGCTTGAAGACTCACTTTCGGGCAAGACAACAACTGATGTCAAAGTGTTAGGTCAAGCTATTGTAACTAACCAAATTACCGCTAACTCTGCTTGGGTTGTATTGCCTAAAGAGGTTTCAAAAAATGTAAAAATTGGTGACTCTGCTAAAGTTTTCTATAAAAATGGACTCTTTACCCCTAGCAAATAAAACCCTAAGTAAATATCTACTGCTTAGTAAAAACATTACCCAAGTTTGGCAGGATGTATGCTTGGGTGATATTTTTTATTGCATAAAGGGTTCAAAATTCGATGGACATAATTTTATAAACAATGCCTTTAAAAAAGGTGCAATTGCGGTGATTACAACAAATTCTACAAAGCTTACAAGTTTTTTGTATTTTATTAAAAATATATACTTTGCACTTACATTTTGTTTTAGCGGCAAAAGAAGAAAAATCTTTTTTTACAAAGATGATAGCCTAAATTTAATCAAACAAAAATACAATAATCTACCAAAGATTTTTGCAGTGACTGGCACAAATGGCAAAACATCAAGTGTGCATTTTTACTTGCAGGCATTAAATTTTGCAAATATTAAGGCAATTTCAATTGGCACTATTGGTGTTATGGCAAATTTTAATCTTGATAAAACTTTAATGCCAAATACCTCACTTACAACGCCAGATGTTTTCTCGCTTTATCGTATTTTGCACGAAGCAAAATTGCAAGGTGCAGAATATTGTGCCATGGAAGCAAGCTCAATTGCACTTGACGCCTTAAGGATGAAGGGTTTAGCGGTGGAAGTTGCATCCTTTACAAACCTAACTCAAGACCATCTTGATATTCACAAAACGATGCAAAATTACTTTGATGCAAAACTAAAATTATTTACAAATCACCTTGTAAAAGGGGGGATTGCGGTTTTAAACGGGGACGATGAGGCTTGCTTGAATGTTTTAAATAAAGTTAAAGATGTAAATTGTGTTATTGTTTTTCAGCAAGGTATTGATAAACCTAGGATTGATAGTAAAAACAAGAATCACCTTTTAATAAGCTTTACAAATAGTCAGGCTGGATGTAGTATTTACACCCAGCAACAAGAATTGATATTTTGTATTCAGGGGCATTTAGTGGGCTTTCAATGCTACAACATTGCAATGGTTTTAGCTGGACTTTATGCTTATTTTGGTAAAGATTTTTTACAAAATCAAAAAACTCTAAACTTTACAATGCCAGAGGGCAGAATGCAAGAGTTTAAGCTAAAAAATAATGCAAGAGCATTTGTTGATTACGCACACACACCCGATGCCTTAGAAAAGGCACTTGAAGAATTAGTTTTACTAAAGAGGGGTAATAAACAATCTAAAATTATCACTCTTTTTGGCTGCGGCGGACAAAGGGACAAAACAAAACGCTCGCAAATGGGATTGATAGCTTCAAAGCATAGTGATTTTGTTATAATTACAGATGACAACCCTAGGCAGGAAGAGCCGATAGCAATAAGAGAGGAGATAATTAGGGGCTTTAAGCAAGATTTTACAAACTTTACAAACATAGCGGATAGAGCCTTGGCAATTAAATGTGCAATTGAAATGAGTAGTGAAAACGATCTAATTTTAATGGCCGGCAAGGGGCATGAGGATTATCAGATTGTTGGAAATCAAAAGCTTCACTTTAGCGACAAGGAGGAGCTTTGTAAATATATTTAAAAAAACCGCTTAAACAAACAAGTTAAATAAATTACTTTTTTAAAAACTAGAAGTAGGTAAAGATAATTTCTAGATTTTTATCAGTAATTTATTTGTTTAAAAATGCAAAATAACAATAATTTTATCAATGCAAGATTTTTAGAAAAACTACCCTTTGGGACGGAGTTTTTACTAGAATCAAAAGTCAACATCTTAAACTCTCGTAACGGGATAGAGTCCCGTAGTCTTACAAGCCCCTATCCAAAAAGAAAGTATAAGCTTTGCCTAAATAAGCTTAAAATTGAAGAGGTTGAAAGCATTTGCGGATTTTTTCAAAACACTTCTGGAGCATTAAAAAGCTTTCGCTTTAAAGATATTACTGATTTTAAGGCTTTAAACCAAAAATTATTAAACATTGACGGCGGCAAGGGTTTAGGCTTTAGATTAATTAAAAATTACTCTTTATTAAATCAGGATGGCTCATTTAGTAGCTATCAAAGGCTAGTTACTAAACCAGTTGAAAATACGATTTTTATTAAGGATGAAAATGGCGATGATATTATTTTTAATATTGACACAAACACTGGTATTATTCAATTTTTAACTCCGCAGGACAAAGATAAAATATCAGCAAGCTTTGAGTTTGACACCCATGTAAGGTTTGAAACCGAAACCCTAAGCCTAAAATACCTAAGCACAGGCTTTGAGCAAAGCGGCGACATAATAATAACAGAGGTTTTGTAGGTGTTCTTATAAACAAATATTGACATTGCATAAAAAATAAGCTACATTTAAGTCATAATGAATTTGTACGATTTTTATGGCAAGATTTTTAGGATATACATACGGAGGAGGATTTTCTGCAGGATATAATACATACGGAGGAGGATTTGCGTATTATAACCGTAAAAATGTTAATATTCACGAAATTACACCAAATGAAAACGGTGAATTAGTTTTGGCTAATTTACAAAGCTTTCCGCAAAATATCTCTAAAATTGATGTTTATAAAATTGATAGCGATATTTCTATTGATAAAGGCGCAGTCAGTCAAACAATATCAAACGATACAACAATATCAAATAGCTATACAGCAACAATATCAAATGGCTATGCAATAAGAATTGATAAAAATTTATATACTGTAAAAGAAGAGGATTTAGCTAAACTTAGCAATCCAAATCAAATTATTGTAAAGGCAAATGATGGCTCCTTTGTAACTATTAACACTGATCAGTCGCAAAACTTTTCGTTATCAAACGATCCGCTGGCTGGCGTAAAAGCAATTGAACCTCAAAAAGATCTAGTAGCTTTTGTAAACAGTCATGACAATACTTTTGCAATAGTAGCTGTGGCACTTCTTGGAACAATTTTTATTTTGCAGCTTGTGGCTGCAGTTTGTATTGGAGTATTAAAATATATTAATAAAAAAAAATTACACGATATCGCATCGAACTTAGGGCAGATAGTCAATAGAAAAGCTACCGAAGGACAAGCTGATTTAAGCGACATACAGAAACAAGATATAAAGGAAATTATAACTTTAATAAGTGACGCAGCTATATCTATTGATCGCTACTATTGTTGCCATTATGGTATAATTGATGAAATGTCATCAAGAATGGATTCAAATCAGCTTACACATAAAGCTTTGAGTCAACTTAATAAGTTTTGCGAAACAAATGGAATACAGCAAGATAAATCTAATATTAGTAATCTGCAAAAAGCTCTTGAAAAAGACTCAAGCTTGGAAGCTAAAATTGAAGAATTAAAAATTTTGACGGATGCGGTAGTTTTATATGGTCAAAAAGCTGAACCGAAGATGGATATAACACAATTAGAAAGTAACGATAATTCTAACCAGAACCTTGAGACTACAGCTGATGACGATAAAGCACAAACAAATACATTCAGCAAAACAAATCATGGGCGCAAAGGATGTAACGGAGATATCTGTGTAAGTAACTTTTGAAGAAATTTTAAACATTTTTGATAAAAAAAATACAAAAAACATAATAAAATAAAAATACCCGTCTGGTAAAATGAAGTAATGCTAGATTGTAAATTTTTCAAAAATTACTATACTTTAATTTTGTATTTGTTAAAATTAATGTATTAAGATTTTACCAATATTTGTTTTGTAATTTATGACATCCCCTTACAAAGTTTTAATTGCCGACAAAATGAGCAATGCTGCAATTTCAATCTTTGCAAAATATGGCATAACGGCCGATGTAAAAACAGGCCTTCCTGAGGATGAAATTATCAAAATTGTCAACGATTACGATGCAATAGTTGTGAGATCTTCAACCAAAATTACTCCAAAGATTATTGAGGCTTCAACCAGAGTAAAGGTTTTGGGTAGAGCAGGTATTGGGGTTGATAATATTGACATTCCGGCTGCTTCAAAAAAAGGTATAATTGTTATGAACACACCATTTGGTAACTCAACAACAACTGCCGAGCATGCAATTGCTATGATGTTTGCAGTTGCAAGACAAATTCCGCAGGCAAATGCTTCAACACATGCTGGCAAGTGGGAAAAAAACAAATTTATGGGTACGGAGCTTACTAGCAAAACCATTGGTATTTTGGGCTGTGGCAACATTGGTAAAATAGTTGCAGACAGAGCAAACGGACTTAGAATGAAGGTTTGTGTCTATGACCCATTTTTAACTGAACTTAAGGCTGAAGAAATTAAGGTAAAAAAAGTCTCTCTTGACGAGCTTTTAGCTTTAAGTGATGTAATAACCCTACACACTCCATTAATTGAAAGTACAAAAAATATATTAAACAAAGACACTCTTGCAAAAACAAAAAAAGGCGTAATTATAATCAACTGTGCAAGGGGTGGCCTTGTTGACGAGGTAGCATTAAAGGATGCAATAATATCCGGCCAAGTAGGTGGTGCAGGCTTTGATGTGTTTACCGTTGAACCCGCTAAGGACAACCCCCTCTTTGGTCTTGAAAATGTCGTTTGCACCCCTCACCTTGGTGCTTCAACCTTTGAAGCACAGGAGAATGTGTCCCTGCAAGTGGCTGAACAAATATCGGAATTTTTAACCAATGGCAAGGTCGAAAATGCTTTAAATGCACCATCTTTGTCATCTGAGGAGTCTGCTGTTTTAAAGCCTTACTTAGAGCTTACCGAAAAGCTTGGATTTGTTTTAAGTAACTCAATTAACGAGAGTGAAATTCAAAAAATTGAAATTAAAACCTCTGGCAAGGTCTCTAGTTTTTCATTAAAACCTTTTGTCAACTCTGCAATACTTGGTATTTTAAAAACCCATATGGAGGATGTTAATTACATCAATGCCCCTGCAATTGCTAAGGACAGAGGGATCGAAATTACAACCTCAACAACAGAAAACAACGAGAATGACTTTTATAAAAATTTAATCTCAATATCAATTACAACCTCAAAAGATGCTTATAATGTAAAGGGTTCTGTTTTTAGTAGCGCAGTACAAAGACTTGTTGAAATTAACGGCGTTAAAATTGAAACCGCTTTAGAAGGAAGTATGATATACATCAACAACAACGACAAACCCGGTGTTGTTGCAAAAGTAGGCTCAGTGCTTGCTGATGCTAAGATTAACATTGAAAACTTCTTATTATCATCAAACCGCAAAAACGAGGATGCAGTTGCTTTCATTAAAACATCAACAAAAACAGGGAACAGCGAAATTGCAGCCCTTGCAAAAATTGATATTATCAAAAAAGTTGTGAGGTTAGATTTTTAATTTTGCTTTATGCGTGAATCTAGTTCTTATCATAGTGGTGATTCCTTAAGTATAATCAATGCCACCAACAATACATCTGGACAACCTCCTTACGGATACAGTCGTGGCAACGATAGTATAGTCAATCCTCTATTGGAAATCCCCATCGTTACTCCTCTATTGGTAATTAGCGAAATCCATACCGAAACTACAGATACCGAATTATATTCACATATTCCATCTGAATATGATATCAACCCTTCTCTGTTAGAAGGAAGTCACTCAGTAGACTTAGAACAATATGATTTAAACCAAGGTTCTAACTTCACACTTGATTTTCAAAGGGATGTAAAAAGATACCACAATCCAACATTACATTCGCAAGCTTCCAGCAAAGGCTTATCTTTTTTTTATGAGATAGAATTCATAATGATAATAAAGACCTATGACAATCTTGAATCAAATTATTGAATATAAAAAACACTTTGTTAAAAACTGCAAAGCAACCCTTAGCTATGCTAGTATTTTGCAAAATGTTAAACCTTTGCAAAATACAAAGCCTAGTTTTAAAACTGCCATACAAAACACGCATAACCTTGGGCAGTTTGCTGTTATTGCCGAGGTAAAAAAAGCATCACCATCCGCAGGCTTAATAGATAAAAATGCAAGCTTTGACTACATGGGGATAGCAAAAGACTACGCAGCTGGTGGTGCTTGTTGCCTTTCAGTTTTAACCGATGAAAAGTTTTTTCATGGTCATCATTCTTACCTAACTAATATTAAAAAAGTCTTGCCTCAGGTGCCGCTTTTACGCAAGGACTTTATCATCGACCCCTATCAAATTATTGAAGCAAAACTAATTGGAGCGGATTGTATTTTGCTTATTGCATCATGTCTTGATAAAAACCAGCTTAAAGAACTTGAGGCAGTTGCTACGGAGTATAATCTTGATGTTTTGTGCGAGGTGCACGACGAAGCTGAGCTTGACATAGCTTTAAACAATTTACAGACAAACTTAATTGGCATTAACAATCGCAATTTAAAAACCTTTACAACTGACATATCCCTTACAAACAAGCTATTTAACAAGGCAAATAGTGGAGGTAAAAACATTGTAGTAAGCGAGAGCGGAATTAACACAAAACAAGACATAGCTTTTATCACCCAAAACTCAGACTGTAAAACATTTTTAATCGGCACAGCCCTAATGAACAAGCAAAATAAAGGAGAGGCTCTTAAAGATTTACTGACCTTTTGAGGTGACTACAATCTTTCTTCTTTTGATATTAGGTGAGCTTCCTTGTTTGTGCAAATTTAATTGAGAAGCATTTTGTTTGTTACTCAAAATCATTGTATTATCAATTTTTGAAGAACTAGGGCGTGTTGATAGATTTGAGTTACTTACTGCACGAGATTGCTTTGGTGACGATGTAAGTGGTCTTGGTGGATTTGATTGGTTTAAACATTTACTTCTGCTATCAAGAGCTGCGTTAGATTGCTTTAATTGTTGCGAGATTGCTTCTTGAATAATTTGACTTACAGTAACCTTCTTTTCGTTTTTAACTTTCTTTACAATTCTTATTTTCGATCTTGATATTACTGTAGAAGATTGATAGTCATGATTAATCTCCTGTCCCGATTGTCTATCAAAGTTTTCCTTAACAATTGGATGATAAAATGCCTTTACAGGAACTCCAGTTTGTTGAAAGAATAATTGCGGAACAGGTGCTACATTCTTTTTTTCATAAAAGTTATTTCTTAGATTTGGATTAATAAAGTTATTATACTTTGGTACTGGATTGAAAACAAATCGGAACGCATTAAAAATAGAATTTATATCAAATGCTTTAATAGGTACATTCTTTTTACTAATCACAGGAGGTATTTGTTTGGAAAATTTTATTTGCGATTTTTTAATACATATCTTATTTGAATTTTGTGACTGAACATTTTTACTAACAATGTTACTATAATAGATTAATTTAAGCCTTGGAGTATCGCTAAAACTTGAATATGATGTTAAGAATTGTGTATCGGCTTCTTGATCCATGTTTAAGTATAAAAAATAGAATGTTATATCTTACTTTAGTTGTGTATTTGAGTATTTTAAAGATGTTAAAAAAATGAAATCTATATTTAAAATACATAAATAAAATTACAAGTTGTAAAAATATTACTTGAAATTATTATTATTTAAGTTTAGCAATTAGATTGTAAGGTATTTTTAGGGAACGAATCACAAATTTGCATTTTATGTTTTTAGCTGTTTTTTTAAAACTTGGTCTTAATAAACTCTTGTTAGCTCTACTGTTATTAGTATTGTCGTTGTCTACTTTTAGTAGGACATTTGCCATACCATCCTCAACGCCAGTAGTTATAGATAAGAGGATAAGAAATCTCGTTCACAGCGAAAATAGTATTTACGAATTAAAATTTAATGTTGGCTATCAGTCTATTATAGAGTTTTCTTTAGACGAAACTATCGAAACCATAGCAGTTGGCGACCCCTACCCTTGGAAAATTACACCTATTGAAAGAAGGCTTTTTATTAAACCAACGGAACCTAGCGTTAAAACTAACATGACTGTAATTACCAACAAAAGAGTTTATTACTTTGAAATACTCTCCGATTACCCAAGTGATGATGTTGATTACGATGTTGCATATGTTGCCAGATTTTTTTATCCCGATGTACCATTTGAAAGAGAAAAATACTCTTTTCAACAATTTAAGGATTACCTCACAGAGCAAAATCAAAAACAAAGTATTGAAACATCATATGCAAAAACAACACCTAGTTCCGCTGCGGCTAATAATCAGGCACCACAGTACAAAGGTACTACAAGTGTTGAAATACAAAATAAAGCACCTAATGCTACCGAGCCTTCAATTGCAAAATCTTCAATTCAAGGTAATTTAAATTACGAATATAGCTTTGAAGGTGATCAGTTTGACTTTACCCCTCTTGAGGTTTTTGACAACGGAAAGGATACATATTTTAAATTTGCTGACAATTCAAATATACCATCTTTTTTTGAAACAAAAAATAATTTAAAAACCCCCGTAACCTTTACAATGACAAGCGAATATGTTATTATTAAGGGCATAAGACCCGTAGTGACAATTGAAAAAGACAATAGAGCAAATTTTGTAGTCAACGACAAGTTGTATAAAGAATAGTAAATGAAAATTGTCATTATCTACGGCACATCAACTGATGTTGGTAAAACATTTTTAACTGTTAAGTATATTTCAAGATTAAAATCTAGGGGTAAAAAAGTTTTTGCAATAAAGCCTGTTCTAAGCGGCTACACTGACGATGGAACAAGCGATTCTGCCTTAATATCCAAAGCATTAGGCCTTAGTGAAAGCGAGGTTTGCAAGTATCAATTTAAAGCTCCAGTCTCCCCAAATATAGCTGCTAAATTTGAAAATATAGAACTTAACTTTGCATCAGTTGTCAACTTTTGTAAATTAGCCATTGAAAAATACAAATCTTTAAATTACGATTATTTTATTATTGAAACTGCCGGCGGTGCCTACTCACCAATTGCAAGCGATGGTCTATGTATAGATTTATCCTTTGCAATACCAAAGTCAAAATCTGTATTAATAACAAGTAACTATCTAGGCTGCATATCCAACACCATCAGTGCGGTTAAGTGTTTTAATTTTGATGTAATTTTGTTTAACAACAAAGGTGCCAACACAAACCAAGATTATTGCAACATGATTACCAACACAATAAAGCAACACACGGCCCGCAGAATACACTGCACTGACTAATTTATTACTTTTACAAAATCCCAATACGCTTGCTAATATAGCAAGATTATGCTAGATTCTGAAAGCAATCCATTCTTTGATTTATCACAAGATTTGAATCTAATGTCTCTAGTTTCAAAAATCACAAGCAAAAATAAACATTCAAATAATGAGGAGATAGATGATGAAGCATCTGGGCAGAAGGTTTGGTGATTTGAGAGGGCATGGCTAACAAAATAACTGCGTCTACACTTGAAATTATTGCAACAATAATAACAGGCGATGCCGCAAAACAATCAACCAACAGTACAAAAAATTTATACTCACAGTTACAATATAGAACTCTTGGAGCTTTAAAAAGTTTATTTCGAATGTTTGAAATTATAATAGACTATGGAACAAGGCATAATGTGACATTAGATGGTTTAATAGACCTCTTCCTTAACCCCTACCATCTTAAACCCCTCCCCTCTTAGGGGAGGTTGGGTGGGGTAATATCTATTAAACCTCTTTTATTCTATTAATCTTAAAAACCATAGCAAAACATAAAGTTATCTTACTAAAATTAACACA
>CAMDBF010000030.1 GCA_945889175.1 Rickettsia typhi | reverse complement strand
AGAGGTTTGTTTGAAATAAATTTAGTCAAGATTATTGTGTAGCTGGGGTTGTGGAAGAGGTCTAATATCCCAATACCATTTTTTTTGGCTGCTTGGTTTAACTGTAACTAAAGTGTTTTGATCATTTTTAGCAATTCCTACTTTATTACCACTGGAGAAAGTGTTTGGCTCTAGACAACAATAGCTTGACAAAAATGTTTGTTAAGCTATTGTTTTATTATGCAAAAGAGGTCTAGCGTTATGTAGCTGGGTTATGGAAGTTGTCTAATCTAGCCCCAATCTTTTACGAAACACAATTCGGTTTAAAGAGTTGTAAAATAGCTTGTTGGCAAGTTTTGCCTTAATGGCAAGGGGTATTTGATTTTGCATGATTCTTTTTGCAAAGTCATCATTAAGTCCACGAGATTTAATAAATTGGCAGTGCATATCCTTAGATGGGTAGATGCAGATAGTATTGTTGTATTGGTTTGCTAGCTTTTTTTCAAAAAGCAATGGCACCTCGTAGAGTAAAATTTTGTATTTTGAATGTTTCTGTGTCCACATCTTACGCTCTAGTCTAAGCCTGCGATAAATGATGGATTCAAGAATTTTTCTACTATTTGTGGACTTGATAGATTGCGTAAAAACAGCTTCACGCAGAGCCTCTTTTGTTGGCTCTATTTTTAAATAAAAAGTAATTAAATTTTGTACATCTTTTTGCTGCAAAATGCTTGCAACAAAGGCATCGGCGCTAAAAAGTGGAGACTTTAATTTGGCAGATAAAGCCTTGCAAACAAAACTCTTGCCACTTGCAAGATTGCCAGTAATTGCAATTTTTTGCATTATTTTGACTCTATTATTTTAAAAAAGTTTTTAAACAAAACATCGCCAAAGGTCGATAAAATACTCTCAGGGTGAAACTGCACACCGTAGACTGGATAACGAGCATGCTTTACAGCCATTACAACCCCATCCTCAGCTGATGTTGCTATAATTTCTATCTCCTTAGGACAATCGCCCTTTAAGCATAAAGAATGATATCTAATGACTTGAAACGGGCTAGGAATCCCCTCAAAAAGCTTGTCTTTATTATGCAAAACCATGCTCTCCCTACCGTGAAAAGGATAGGTTTTATCTATAATGCCCCCAAAAAACTGACAAATTGCCTGATGCCCCAAGCAAACCCCCATTATAGGCGTTATTTTGTAGAAGTGTTCAATAACATTAAGCGATATACCAGCCTCCTTTGGCGAACAAGGACCCGGTGAAATAAAGATGCAAAAAGGATTCATCTCGATAATTTCCTCAATGCTAATTTCATCGTTCTTTTTTACAACTAGCTCGTATTTTGAATCGGTAACTAAATGTATTAAATGCACAACATTGTATGTAAAACTGTCGTAATTATCTATCATTAAGATTTTTTGCATGTGGTAAGGAATAAATGATGCTTATTATTTTGCTACATTTTTAAGATTAAGTTCTTTTTTTTGCAATAGTTTTTTAATATTACTTCTGTGTGTGTAACAAATAAACATGGTAAGAACAACATAAAAAAGTGTAAGCATTGCAAGGGCAAAAGTTTTGTCTTTAATTAACATAAAAACAGAGTATAGAGTTAAGGCTGCAAAAGCCAATAAAGCCGAAAGCGATGATATTTTGCCAATAAAAAACACACTAAGCCAAGTTGCAGCAAAAACTAATGCACCTATTGGGTTTAAAGCTAATATAACAAATAAAGATGTTGCAACGCCCTTGCCACCTTTAAACTTTAAAAATATTGAAAATACATGACCCAAGATGCAAGATGCGGCAATTAAAATAAAAAGTTCAAAGCGTCCGTTAAATTGAAAATTAAAAAACCATCTAGCACAAAAAACAACTGCAAAACCTTTAATACCATCCAGCAAAAAGCAAGGAATTGCAAATTTCATCCCGCAGGTTCTAAAAACATTTGTTGCCCCTGTATTACCAGACCCATGTTTTCTAACATCAATACCCTTTATCCATAAAGGAAGGATTAAAGAAAAAGGAACGGAAGAGAGTAAGTATCCGAAAAGGCAAAAAATGGCGGTAAGTAGATAGATATTCATAAAATATAAATAATTATAATTTTTTATTAATACTAAAAGTTATCATCTTTAAAGGCAATAGAGCCTTCAACTATTGTCATTTTTACCTTGCCTTTATACTTATTGTTTAAAAATGGAGTATTGTAGCACTTAGATCTTATGTACTCTTTGGTAAAAAACCACTCCTCGTTAATATCGGTAATGGTAAGGTCGGCTCTTAAACCTTTTTCAATTGCACCCCTGTCGCTAAGCTTAACAACTTTTGCCGGCTTGTAGGTTAATAATGCAATTGCTTGTTCTAAGCTAAGAGTTTTGTCGTGAACAAAGGAGAGTGTAATAGCAAGCATGCTCTCAAGCCCTATAATTCCAAAAGCCGCAGATTCAATATCCTTATTTTTTACCGTAATATCGTGAGGGGCATGGTCAGTTGCTATTGCATCTATGTGACCTTGTTTTAAGCCTTCAATTAATGCAAGTCTGTCAGATTCACTTCTCAGCGGTGGGTTCATCTTTGCGTTTGTGCCATGTGTCAATACCGCCGTATCGTTAAGAGCCATGTGGTGAGGACTTACCTCGCAGGTTATGTTAAGACCTTCCGCCTTTGCTTGTTTGACAAGCTCCAAGGTCTCCTTGCATGAAACATGCAAAACATGATAATACCCCCCAGTATAACGCAAAATTTCAATGTCTCTTGCAACTATTGATGACTCCGATATATTAGGAATTCCACGAACTCCAATTGAAGCACTGGCATCGCCCTCGTTCATGCAGCCTTTGTTTGACAAATGATGATCTTCGGCATGCTGGGCAACAATAAAATTAAATTTATCAGAGAATTCAAAGGCAAGCCTCATAAAGTGTGGGTTATTGACTGGTAGACCATCATCGGTAAAGCCAACAACAAGCTCGTGGGATGCTAATTGTTGTAAATCGCAAAGCTCAAGCCCAGCAAGGGATTTAGTTACACTTGCATAGACCTTAACATCACAAAAGCTCTCCGCCATTGATTTGTATTTTATATAATCTAAAATGGTTATACTATCAACAGTTGGGGCAGTATTTGGCTGACAAACAACGGTAGTAATTCCACCAAAAACCGCAGCTTTAGAGCCACTAATTATATCCTCTTTATGAGTTTGACCGGGGTCCCTTAAATGCACCTGAATGTCAAGAAAGCCAGCAGTTAAAAGCTTACCTTTTGCATCAATAACTTGGTCAAATGATTCTTCTTTTTCAATTAAGTCTTTTACATCACCAAAGGATTCAATAACACCGTTAGTTGATGTTAAAAAGGCATTTGCAATATCAAGATTGTTTTTAGAGCAAAAAAGCCTTGCATTTTTAATTAACAACTTGCGATTTTTTAAGCAACTAAATTTATTAGCCATATAATTTTTTAAAACTGATTTTTTAAAGATTTTCAATTACTTAAATTTTGCAACATTCTATAGCAAATGTAAAGTATAAGTTTTACTAAACCTTTGGGTAATTGGCTTTTATGTTTCACGCAAAAGGCTATAGCCTTTTAACCATCTATTTGCTAGTTAAGAAAGATTTAGCATCTTTCTTAAAGTGCTTTATAGGATGGTTTCTAAGATTCTTTTTGCAAAAAGAATCTTAGGCGTGAATCAGTTTAAAGCCAATGGAACAGTACTTATTTGTGCTTTTTAGTTTTTTCGTACTCAAGGTAAAAGTCTGGTTTTTCATAGTCTTGTATTTTGCTTTTGCAAGATGTAAAACTCAGTAAGGCAATAACAATTGCAAATTTTATTGGCATGTAGCTAATATTAATCTTGTCTAAAAACAATAAGATTATATTCGTCTATATTTTCAAGAACAAAACCACTACCTTTTGCAACACACTGTAATGGATTGTCAGCAACATGAACATCAAGTTGAACGGCCTTTGATACAGCAACATCAAGATTTTTCAACAAAGCACCACCACCTGTTAGCATTATACCTCTTTCAACTATGTCAGATGATAACTCTGGAGGGGTTGACTCAAGAGCTACCTTAATTGCATCTATCATTTTAGTTACCGATTCGGAAAGGGCTATAGCAACATCAGTTTGTGTAATGATAATTTCCTTTGGAGTTCCGATAATTATGTCTCTTCCTCTTATTTTAATTTTAATGTTATCGCTGTTTGTATCAGGAATAGCGCAGCCTATGTCCTTTTTAATTTTTTCGGCAGTATAATCACCTACTAAAAGATTGTATTTTTTTTTAATGTAATTTACTATTGCCTCATCCATTTTGTCGCCCCCTATTCTAAGTGAGTTTCCGTAGACTATACCGCCAAGAGATATAACGGCAATCTCCGTTGTTCCGCCCCCTATGTCAACAATCATGGAGCCAGATGGTTCTGTAATGTTAAGTCCAGCACCTATTGCTGCTGCCATTGGCTCTTCAATTAAAAAGCATTCCTTTGCCCCAGCACTTTCAACGGCATCCTGAATAGCCCTTCTTTCGACCGATGTTGATGTTGATGGCACGCAAACTATAACTGATGGCTTAACGAACATTCCTAAAAACTTATTTACCTTAATGACCTTTGTTAAAAAGTATTTAATCATTCCTTCTGCAACTTTAAAATCGGCAATTACACCATCCTTTAGAGGTCTTATAGCACTCATGTTTGAAGGGGTTCTACCAAGCATAAGTTTTGCATCATCACCAAAGGCAACTGGTAAAAGTGTACCTGCCTCGTGTTTTACAGCAACTATGGATGGCTGATCCAAAACTATTCCAATACCACCTTTGTATATAATGGTATTGGCAGTTCCAAGGTCTATTGCAACCTTTGCTGGAATTAGAGCTCTATACATTTTAGAGAAAAAACCCTTAGCTTCCTGATTTTCGTTCATGCTATCTATACTTTTTACTGCCATATGCAAACAAGATACTAATAAATAAGCGAATTACCGCAAAATAACGACTATCTATAATTACTAAAAGATTTAAAGTAAATTTAAAGTATTTTTTTCAATATTATTAACAAGAGCGTTAAAATCATCAATTGTTTTAAGTTCTTGACAAAAATCACAAAATGTAACCTCAATAACCCCAGCTTTTTTCAAGCTAAAATAACCCCTTCCCCAATACTTGTGAGCATTGTGAGTTGCCGCTAAAACCTTCATTCCGCTGATTTTAGAAACAACATAAACTCCTTGCTTATAAGGGTACTTCTGGGTAGAGTAGTCTTTGTCGTATAAAACTCTTGTGCCCTGAGGAAAAATTATAACTGGCAATGTTTCAACAGTTTTTACTTTTTGCGAAATCAGTTTTAGTGCCGAGGCACCTTTTGATCTATCGATTCCTATCATTCCAACAGCTTTTGCAAACCAGCCTAGAATTGGTATCGAAAAGAGTTCTTTTTTTAAGATATAGCAAGCAGCATTAAAATAGCCTTGAAAAAACAAAGTCTCCCACACCGAAGAATGCTTTGATGCAAGAATGAACCTCTTATCATTTGGAATCAAATGTTCTCCGTTAATTTTCAGCCTAATACCACATATTACTCTAGCAAGAAATAATAGAGCCTTAACCCAAATTACCGTAACTTGTTTTGCAGGCTTTTTATTTTTTAAAAGTAAAACAGGTAGACAACAACAATATAATATGGTTGTAAATAGTACCGAAGTAATATTAAAAATTAAGCTTCTTATATAATAGCTTGCAATCATATCATTTTTTATTTTGATATAAGGCAAGATGTAGTAAGCTTGGATGATTTTGCCTGCTTACAAAAAGTTTTAGCCTTATCCTCGCTTTTAAACAAGCCAAGTTGCACTACATAAAATATTTGTTTTTTAACAAGTTTTTTTTCAAGAAATACCTTAACTTCCTTATTTTTGTTTAATTGTGAAGCTTTTTTTAACAAAGCATTAGCTGCATTTTTGTTGCTAAAAGCACCAATCTGCACCTTGTAATACTTACTTAAACTTGGGTTTGCCTTTATGGCATCGTTTGTAGAATTTTTTTCTATAATTTTTTCAATACTTTGTTTTTGCCCTGCATTTTGCACCTTAGAGCTGCTATCGTTTTGCGATGATTGAACTTGCTGAGGGACTTCCTTTTTAACCTTATTTTTTACTTCCTCAGGAGCGAATTGATCTATGGTTTTTGTTTTAGCAGTTACAGTTTTGTCTTCGGTGGGATTAACATTAGCATTAGGCTTTGTAGCATTTACATTATTTACTACAGCAACCGAAGTATCGGCAGTTGTAACATTAACTGCTTGATTAGATTGCTCTGGCTGGGCTACTTGAGTAGCTTCAACAACCTCAACTGAAGATGAATCGGCAGGAATGTGTTCGGCATTTAAAGCAGCTTGATTTTGCTCTACTTGATAACTTAAATTTACGGGAGGATTTTTATGAACCAGCTTTTTAAAAGCAACAAAACCCCCAACAGTGCCTACAAATGCAATAATAAAAAGCTTTGGCTTTGATACTGATGCGATTCTATCAATAAAAAAATCAAATATTTTTGATAATTTCATAACCTCATAACAAACTCTAAAATTAAAACAATTAATGCTTAAAGAATTTAATTTTTGTTTTCAACAACTATTTTAGCAATTATTACCAATTACAAGTTAGCTAAAAAAGATTATCTTGACTATGGCTTATGTTTTGACATAATTTTGTAAGAATTTAAAAGTAATTTACAATGTTTTGTTTAACTTTTTACTACCATGACAGAGCCAAAAGAAAAGATTTACATCTTTGACACAACCTTAAGGGACGGCGAGCAGGCACCCGGCGCAACGATGAATGTTAACGAAAAATGCCTTATAGCATCCGAGCTTGACGCCATGGGGGTCGACATTATAGAGGCGGGCTTTGCAGTAAGTAGCCAAGGGCAGGAGGAGGCTATATTTAAAATCAGCCAGTTTGCACAAAACTCAACCATCTGCTCCCTTGCAAGAGCTAAGCAAATAGATATTGAGGCGGCGGCAAGGGCATTAAAGCCTGCTAGGCGTAAGAGGATTCACACTTTTATTTCAACAAGTCCAATACATATTAAGTATAAGCTAAATATGACGGAGGAGCAGGTTATTGAGGCAATTAAATTTAGCGTTAATCTTGCAAAAAATCATGCTGACGAGGTTGAGTGGTCGGCAGAGGATGCAACCCGAACGCCAAAAGATTTTTTGTTTAAAGCCATAGAAACAGCGATAAATGCAGGGGCAACAACAATTAATGTGCCCGACACCGTAGGCTACACAACGCCAGATGAATACTACGAGCTTATTAAAAGCATAAAAAACTCTGTTGTTAATATAGATAAGGCTATTATATCAGTGCATTGCCATAACGACCTTGGACTTGCGGTTGCAAACTCCCTGTCGGCACTTAGGGCGGGGGCAAGGCAAATTGAATGCACCGTCAACGGCATAGGCGAGAGGGCAGGTAATGCCTCTTTGGAAGAGGTTATTATGGCTCTTAAAACAAGGGGCGACATAATGCCTTACACAAATAGTGTAAATACAAAAAAGATTATGACGCTTTCAAAACTTGTATCCTCAGTTACTGGCTTTGCCGTGCAAAAAAACAAGGCAATTGTTGGGGCAAATGCCTTTGCACACGAGTCGGGAATTCATCAGGACGGGGTGCTTAAAAACAGACAAACCTACGAGATTATGAGCCCAGAAGACATAGGTCTTAGCCTTAACACAAACTTGATTTTAGGTAAAACATCGGGCAGGCACGCATTTAAAAAAAAGCTAGAAGAGCTTGGGCACGGCAATATTGGCGACAAGAGATTTGAAGATATTTTTAACAAATTTAAAACTCTTTGCGACCAAAAAAAACAAGTCGACGACAACGATATTATCGCAATCCTTTTAGGCGACGAACCCGAGGCTTTTGGGCAGGATGTTGCAGTAAAGTCTTTTTCAATTTTGTCCTACGGCCTTGGTAGCTGCTCTACAGAGGTTGTTTTTGCAAGCAAGGCAAAGGGCGAGCTTAAGTTTAACACAAAGGGCGATGGGCCTGTGGACTGCATATTTAAGGCAATAAACAATGTCTTTGCAACAATTGGTTTTAACCAAGATTTGATAAACAACTTTATGCTTGACGACTACTCGGTAGCATCAATAGGCACAGGCACCGAGGCAATAGCAAGGGCAAGCATAAGGCTTAGCTTTAAAGAGCTTACAGCCTCAACCTTTGCCCAAGATCAGGACACTATCCAAGCCTCCGCAAAAGCCTACATAAAAGCTATATACAAGCTTGCAAACAGCCTAACAAAGCACGGACAGGAAATCAAAAGCGGCTTTGGCGAGGCTTAATTTTGTTGAGTCTTATGGCACATAGAAACGAAACAATAATACAACAAGAGGCCTTTTGTTTGTACCTACATAAAAAGCTCCATGATATCCTTGAGGAACAGGGTCAATCTCATCTAGCAGAAGACTATTCATACTTTAAAAAAACTTGCATACTTTTTCACAAAAAAACAAATGATGATTTTATTTTTACATTTTTTATAGATTGTAATGGTGGTGGTCTTCAAAATAAATCGTCTTCTCAGTTTGATGTTTGCTTTAAATTACTAAAAGAAAGTAAAATAGAAGAATTACAAAATTTAGAAAAAAAAGATTTGGTGTTAGAATTGAAGAAAAAAAACGAACTAGAAAATGATCTTAAATATGTATCTTATGATTTTAAAGATATACAAGAGAAGTTTAAAGAACAAATAAAAAGCTTTGAGTATATTGCAAATACTATTTTGTCGACAAAAGAAGATTGTTATCTTGGTTCATTTTTAAACTTAAAAAGAAGAGCACTATTTGGTTCTCCTTTTTACAATATTAACAATAGAATCTGTGCCTATATTGATATTCTTGGATTTAATAAGATCATAGATGCCTTAGCTAAATTAGATAAAGATAATAATCATAATCACGATTCTATTCTAAAAACAATTTTCCCTTTTCAATATGACAAACAGAAAAAGCTAGAAGAAGCTGAGCATGAGAAAACGGGAACAAAGACATCGGGCCCTTATCCAGAGAAAGTCGATTTAATATTAAAACTACAAGAATGTCAATACACCATTAGAAAACAGGCTATATACAGCATTATTATAGAAGATGACATTAGCATTGTAGATGCTCTTTCTGCAATTGATATATCATTTTTTTCAGATACTATAGTTTTAAGCTTTGGCAATTTTAGTACAACAGACGAAAGCTTAAATCTTAAGTATTTAAAATTATTTTTAGCTTGTGTACAAGGTACTCAAAAATACTTTTTAGGTAATCAAATTTTAACAAAAGGTGCAATAACATATGGCAGCATGTATCACTATGGTACAATGTACGGAGGAAAAGCCTTTGCTAAGGCTTACGAATTGGGAGATAAAGAAAATAGGATTCCAATTATGAAAATTGATGAAAGTATTACTAATATATTTATTAAAGAAAAACAGCAAAATAGATTGGAGCAATTACTAAAGGAAAAAGATTTGCACGATTATTTAAAACAAGATTATTTAAAAAGATTTTATTTTTTGCAAATCAACAAACCAGAACCAATTTCTAATGATAAATATCATACTTTTTACAGTGATGAATGGCTTGAATTTTCCTGCACTTGTAAAGAGTACGATGAAAATACAAAAAGCAAGTATGTATTTTTGAAAGAATATTTTGAAGAAAAAATATCTTAACTCAATAATATTTTATATACTTCTTTCGCCTCAGTCATTTACAGTAAACCTCTCTTCAATACATCTTGCTTTTGCAAGGCTCGCACGCCACCCCCCTGCTGCCTAAAGGCAGCTGGCGTGGCGAGCCTAAGGGGGGCTAATATGGGATGTTAAAACTTTGTAGTCTTTATGTAAATTTATAATAGACCTCTTTGAACTCTATTAAATTTAAAATCCATACAAAAAAACAACACTACCTTATAAGTTATAACACACAAGCCCCCGCCCCCCAGCTGCCTTTGTAAGCGGGTGTGTGTTTAATGAAGATAGAGTAATACGCCTATTTAGAAATGGGAAATGGTATAAAAGCGGATGGGGTTGTTGCCGTGTAGCAGGGGTTATGCAGGAGATCTATTTAGTAAAAAACATTTGTATTATTTTTCAATTTATAATTTTACAACAAACCTCTCTGCAAACCAAGGCACTCTGGGCAAGGCTCGCACGCCACCCCCCCTGCTTGCAACTTTTAACCAAATGGGGCAAGCGGGCGTGGCGAGCCTGAGAAGAATGTTACTAAAGTATTATTTACAAAAGTTAATAGATAACCGATTTTACTTTGGATTTAAGGTTGATTTTTTAACACAAGGAACTAACTTTATCTATTATGTAGCTAGTAATGCTTAAATAATTTTAATTTTTCAATTGTTTTTAAAAAAATAGCAAATAGAATTGCTTAATAATATTTGTATAACTACATATGGCTTTGCATAACGACAAATCTATTACCGCCCAAGAATTTAAAGGCATGTATTACAATGCACAAACGCTTACAAAGGGTTACGATCAGGATATTTTTTTAAAGCACGCATTAGACGAGGTCTCGGATAAAGGCTTTGTGGTTGCAAATTTTGATAAGCTTGTTGGCTGGGTTCGTAGCGGGTCTTTATGGCCAATGACATTTGGACTTGCCTGCTGCGCTGTTGAAATGATGCAAGCCGCGGCCGCAAGATACGACCTTGACAGATACGGAATGGTCTTTAGGCCTTCACCAAGACAAAGTGATGTTATGATAGTTGCTGGCACCTTAACAAACAAAATGGCACCTGCTCTTCGTAAAGTCTACGACCAAATGGCAGAGCCTAGATATGTTATTTCAATGGGTTCCTGTGCTAACAGGGGGGGGTATTACCACTATTCATACTCTGTTGTTAGAGGGTGTGACAGAATTGTGCCAGTTGATGTTTATGTTCCGGGCTGCCCGCCAAGCGCCGAGGCATTGATTCATGGCATATTGCTCTTGCAAAAAAAGATTGAATCTGGCATTCAAATTCCGCAACCTAATTTTGATAAATAATTTTATGCCAGCAACAAAACAACAACTTCACGATGCCTTAGTTAAAAAATTTAACTCCCAAACCGACGAGATTATCATTAAGGCA
The DNA here is from genome assembly GCA_945889175.1 of Rickettsia typhi. Lineage (GTDB taxonomy): Bacteria > Pseudomonadota > Alphaproteobacteria > Rickettsiales > Deianiraeaceae > CAMCVL01. Next base: position 1,837 of record CAMDBF010000030.1, on the reverse strand, counting down.
ACCGCCATGGACAACGACCACTGGGAGCTTAGAATAACATCCCAGTCGTTTAAAGGCTTAAGCCTTATCAATCAGCACAGAATGGTTATTGAAGCACTTGGTTCTTACGCAACTGATGTGCATGCAATAGCAATTAAAACTAAAAGTTTGTAGTATTTATTATTTTTGTTTATTTATTATGAAATTTAAAAACTTACTTCTTGCCGGCGTAGCTGCTGCATCTTTAGCCTCTTGCCAGCTTAAATCTATTGGCTACATTAACGATTCAACCAGTGTTGACCAAATGGCGGATGCTAGTAAAAACTTTAAATCTGCACAGGCTTGTGCTTACGCACCATTCTTTTTCTACCCCCCTGTCTACAACTACAATGACACAATATCAATAGCAAAGGCAGCTAAGGATGCTGGCATTAAAAAGATTGCATTTATTGAAAATCAGTCCACAAGTTATGTGCTATTTTCAAAATATTGTATGACGGCATTTGGTAATTAGTCCTTTAAAAAAAACATGAAGGGCATTATAATTGTACCATCAAGGCTTGGTTCAACAAGGCTTGCAAACAAGGCTCTTGCCGATATAAACGGCAAAACAATGATAGCAAGGGTCTTGGAATCCTGCCTTTTAGCCTGCAACCTAAGCGGGCTTGACCTATTACTTGCAACCGACAACGATATCATTGCCAAGCAGGCTATAGGTCTTGGTGTTAATTATCAAATGACCCCATCGGAGCTTAAAACCGGTAGCGATAGAATCTTTGAAGCATTAAAACTACAAAATACTTTAAGCAAATACGATGTAGTAATTAATGTACAGGGCGATGTACCAAACATTGAGCCAGAGTTAATCATTAAAACTGCCGAGGTTTTAAATCTAGTTAGTAAGGCTGATATATCGACAGCTTTTTACAAAATAGATGCAAGCAAGGCACAAAATCCTAATGTTGTAAAGCCAGTGCTTTCGTTTTGCAATGAGCTTAAAGATGTTGCAAAGGCACTTTATTTTACAAGATCGCTCTGCCCCCACAATGCCCCTTGGTACTACGAGCATATAGGTATTTATGCTTATAGAACGGCTGCTTTACAAAAATTTGTATCCCTAGCTCAAACAAGCCTTGAAAAATGCGAATCCCTAGAGCAGCTAAGAGCCATTGAAAATTCAATGCAAATTTACGGCCACATCACAGAGCATAAGCCAATAAGCGTTGACACTCAAGACGACCTTGAACATGCAAGATTGTTTATAAAATAGACCTCTTCCATAACCCCCGTAGTATAATAAATTAGTAGGACTTCAATCAATAACCCCTCCCCTAAGAGGGGGAGAGTTGTTGATAAACACCCTAAGATGGGATGGATTCAGGAAAAGGTCTCGTTAGTTTAAAATAATCAAGTATTTAATAAGATTATGTAAAAATTGAAAATGGTATTATTTCTACATTTTAAATAATGTTATTAAATTTTTAACCCATAGACAACCAAATATCTCTTGTTTTTCGTATAAATCCAATTACAATCCATGCTTTCTTCAAAGCAAGGCTCGCACGCCACCCCCCCTGCTTGCAATTTTTAACCAAAATGGGCAAGCTGGATTGTGTTTAATGGGGATGTTTAAAAATAAAGACCCCTCCCCTTTTTAGAGTGAGTAGTCAAAATAACCCCTCCCCTTTTAGGGGAGGCTGGGTGGGGTTTTGAGATAGGTTAAAAAATATACTTTAAACATCCCCATTAAACACAAGTCCACTGGCAAAGTCAGCTGGGGGGCGTCTGTGGTAAGTTTTGTAAAATAGACCTCTTCCTTAACCCCTACCATCTTAAACCCCTCCCCTCTTAGGGGAGG
>CAMDBF010000029.1 GCA_945889175.1 Rickettsia typhi | reverse complement strand
CAAATTGGTGATGAGTTTGATTTTTATGTTGAGGCTTTTGACAAAAAACATGCTATCATTTCAATAAGCTACGCAAAGGTTCAAAGGGAAAAAGTCTGGCTTACTCTAAAAGAGGCACACAAAAATGTAACAACTGTTTATGGTGCAATATTTAAGTCAATCAATGGTGGATTTGCTGTTGATTTTGATGGTATTTTGGCATTTTTACCAGGTAGTCAGGTTGATATTAAAATTCCAAAGGATATATCTCCTTTGTTAAACATTAAGCAACCATTTAAAATCATCAGTCTTAGTGATGACGATACTTCTAATACTGAGTCAAAACTCTTAGTTGTTTCAAGAAGAATGGTAATTGAAGAGACAAGATCTGAGAAGAAAGGTGAATTCTTACTTACCATCGAAGAGGGTAGAGTGGTTCAAGGTGTTGTTAAAAACATTGCAAGCTACGGTGCTTTTGTTGACCTTGGTACAATGGATGGATTGTTGCATGTTGCTGATATTACTTGGAATAAAATTTCTCACCCTTCAGAGGTTTTGTCTATAGGTGATGTAATTGAGGTAAAAATTATTAAAATTGATACCGAGAAAAAAAGAATATCTCTTGGAATGAAGCAAATTCAAGAAAACCCTTGGACTCACCTTGCAACAAAATACAAAATTGGTGATGTTATTAAATCTAAAGTTACAAACAAAGTTGATTACGGTGTTTTCGTTACTATTGAAGGTGACATTGAAGGTCTTGTTCACACATCGGAGTTTGCATGGACAAAGGACTTATGTCAAAAATACTTTACTGAGGTTCAGGTTGGTGATGAGATTGAGGTTACAATTGTAGGTCTTGATATTGAAAACCACAAAATTTCACTATCACGCAGAGAAACACTACACAACCCTTGGAAGACATTTACCGACGAGCACAAGGCTGGTACAAAAATGCATGGTAAAATTGTCAATGTTACAAACTTTGGTTTGTTTGTTGAGCTTGATGGTGCTATTAACGGTCTTGTTCATATATCTGACATTTCTTGGAATAATGACAGTGATCAAATTTTAAAACAATACAAAGTCGGTGACGAAATTGATGTTGTTTATCTATCTGGCGACTACACTAAACAAAGAATCTCTCTTGGTGTTAAACAAGTTGCTGGCGATCCTTATGAAAAACATATTAGTGTATTAACTGAAGGTGCTAGTATCGATGTTACTGTTTCCAAAATCTACAGAGACGAAATTGAGGTTAAACTCTTTGATGAAATTCTTGTAAAAATTAAAAAACATAACATTCCTAACGACAAAATTGTAAGAAACATAATATCTTACAACATAGGTGAAGTTATAAAAGCTAAGGTTGTTAAGTTTGACGAGCAAAAAAGAAGTTTATTGCTCTCTATTAAAAAACTTGAAGACGATACTAAGAACGAAATTCTTAAAAGTTACAAGTCTAATAACTCAGGCTCAACACTTGGTAGTATTCTTGGTGGTGCAATTAGCGTTGCTGAAGCTAGTGAGTCTGTTGACGATGTTGAAACTGAAGAGTAATCTATTTTTTTATTATAATTAATAATTATGTCAACATTAAATAATCAGGCTCCAGCGGCTCAAGTTACAAGTGCACAGGCTAGTGTTGCAATGCCTGTACCGCCAAAACCAAATATGTTTTTACAAGCAATACCACTTGTGGTAATAGTGATATTTTTTTATTTTTTTATCATTAGACCGCAAAGAAAAAAGATGAAAGAAGTTGGTGAGATGCTATCTAAAGTTAAGATCGGCTCTAAGGTTCTTACCGCTGCTGGTATATATGCTACAGTTGTTGAGATTGACGAATCTGCTGGTCTTGCAAAAATTGAGGCTTCAAAAAATGTAAGGCTTACAATTACAAAGTCTTCAATTGTTTCGGTTCTTGATAGTAGCGATGCTTCTACCGAGGCAGCTTTTGCAAATAAATCATAATTATGCCAATCCAAAGCATTACTGTTATGCCGTTAAGTCAGCAAAAGCAGATAATTGTGCACCTCGTTAGCGATTCCACTGGCGAGGTCTTGGGTTCTTTATCTCGTTTTCTATCTTCAGTCTACTTTAATACTTCAATTAAGGAACGTTATTGGTATCTTACAAAAACACAAAAACAAATCGACGACATCATTGGCGAAATAAAAGCAAATTCCAATATTCAGTCTTTTGTTTTGCATTCTTTTAAAAACCCAAGTCTTGAAGGCTATTTAGAGTCCGCCCTTAAGGCAAACAAGTTACCAAATACATCTGCTACAAAATATATATCTAAGCTTTTTAAAAATACATTTGGGCTGCAAAACGAACAAGGTGTGACAAAGCAATTTGATAACGGAGAGTTTGGGCAGGATTATTTTCAAAAAATTGAAGCAATTGAATACACAATTGCTCATGACGATGGTAACCTAGCCGATAGTCTTGACGAGGCACAGGTAGTAATTATAGGTCCTTCACGAACATCCAAAACTCCAGTCAGTATTTACCTTGCTTACAGGGGGTTTAAGGTGTGCAACATTCCTTTTGTAACTGAGGATTTTTTTAATTTAGATTATCTAAAATCTCTAAAAAACACCACAATCATTGGTCTCGTAATTAACCCAGACAGACTTGAGGGCATAAGGCAAACAAGACTAAACTACATATCAAACGGAGCTAAAACAGATTATGCCGATATCGAAAAAATTAAAGAGGAGATTCAAAGAGCAAGAAGATTTTACTCAAAACTTGGTTGCTTTGTAATAGATGTAACGCAAAAATCAGTCGAGGAAACCGCCGCTTACATAGTTAGCATTTATCAAAAGCGTAACAACGAAAATAATACTTAATAATTTTTTGAAAAATTATGCTAAACTCTATACTAAATTTACTAGACAATGTTTCTTGCTTTATTTTAAAAAATGGGGATGAGTTTTTATCCGAATATCCGCAAGACAATCTAAATAGGCTTTCAAGGTTACTTGGTTTTACAGGTTCAAACGGAATGGCAATTTTTTACCTAAACCAAGATAAAATGCAAAAAATCTTTTTAACCGATTCAAGATACACGCTGCAAGCAAAAGATGAGCTGAAAGATTTTGAAATTTACGATATCCAAAATAAAAGCCTTACTCAATTATTGCAAGAGGCTTGTATAAAAAATATTATCATTAACACAAAAATTTGCAGCCTTGCTTTTTGCCAAAAATTAAAAGACTTAGATTTTCATATTCTACATAATACAATCGACGAAGAGCTTTTAAAAATTGATTATTCTAAAATCAGTGGTGAGGCGATAATTTTTGACAAAGATGAGCTCGTTTTTGGAGTAGCAAAGGAGCAAAAACTCAAACTACTGGCAAAATATATCAATGATAAAAAATGCGATGCCATTTTTTTAAGCGACCCCATTGATGTCAATTACATCTTAAACATTCGTGGTAAAGACTTTGGTTCCGTGCCGATTAAAGCCTGCTTTGCTATTATAAAGAGCGATGGCGATTACATGCTTTTTGAAAATAACGATTTATATAATTTTAGCTCCTTTATTAAAATAAGCGACAGGCTCATTGTTAGTAATGTTGCAAGTCAATATTGTTTTGATTTACTAGATAAGCTTTGTAATGTAATTCTTGTAGCCGATAGATTTGTAGAATTTATGCGGGCGGTAAAAAACAAGACGGAGATTGAAAATTTAACAAAAATTTGCCTGCAGGATAGCAAGGTGCTGAACAAGTTTATAACAACTTGGATTATAGATAATAAAAACATAGACCAAGAGAGCGAAATATCTTTATCTGAACAATTATTTAAAATGCGTTCATCACAGAGTAATTTTGTTTGCAATAGTTTTGATACAATCTCAGCCTTTGGGGCAAACGGAGCTATAGTTCACTACAAACCAAGCAAGGCAAGTGATACCAAGATTACAGGCGATGGCTTGTACCTACTTGACAGCGGTGGGCATTATTTTTATGGAACCACAGATGTAACACGCACGGTGCTAGTTGGTAAGGCAAAAAAAGAGTGGGTAACAAACTTTACTCTTGTATTAAAAGGGCATATTGCAATTGCAAGCCTTGTTTTTCCTGATGGGTTAAGTGGTAGTGATATTGATATTCTTGCAAGACAACATCTTTGGTCGCAGGGGCTTGATTATGGTCATGGCACTGGGCACGGAGTTGGCTATCTGCTTTCGGTTCACGAGGGTCCATGCGGTATTTCAAGATACAATAGGACTGCTTTTAAGGAAGGTATGGTAGTTTCAAACGAGCCTGGGTTTTATAAGCAAAGAGAATACGGCATCAGAATCGAAAATTTGCTACTCGTGCAAAAATCGCAAAAATATCAAAACTTTTTAGAATTTAAAACGCTAACCTTTGTTGCATTAGACGAAAGACTAGTCGATAAGTCAATGCTAACGATCCAAGAGCTTGATTGGTTTAACAATTATCAAGAATTATCTTTTGTTTTATAGGTTAATGCTAGAGATTTGATGAAGTTTTTAGATTACACTTTGATTTTTTTTGCATTATTATTAGATTAAGGACTACAAAGCATGCTTTGTTTTTAGAGTGACCTTGAGTTTTAATAAACATTCCTTCGCAAGGTAAAAGCCACTAAATGCAACATAGCTATTATTGCAATTATATACTATTTGTTAGTTATGACATTGCTACTCGTATAAAAGACTTGAAATTTAAATCTAAAGATTTACAATGAAAGCTTAGTTTATTGATTTTTTTAAGATGATTACCGCCAAAGATGTTTGCGTTGAGTTTAACGGCAGAATTTTATTTGAAGATGTTAATTTTGTTATCAACTACGGCGAAAAAATTGGTCTTATAGGTCGTAATGGTAGTGGCAAAAGTACATTTTTAAAATTACTATTAAAAGAGCGTCAGCCAGATTTTGGCGAGCTTGAAATTCCTGACTACTACACAATTGGCTATCTTGAGCAACACATTAAATTTGATCACCCTACAGTTCTTGAGGAGGTATGCAGTGTTCTTGAGCTTGAAAGGGAACATGAATCTTGGAAAGGAGAAAAAATCTTACTTGGTCTTGGATTTACCGAAGAGCAGTTTTTGGAAGATCCAATGAATCTTTCCGGAGGGTATCAAGTAAAAATCAATCTTGCAAAAATACTTCTAAAAGAGCCAAATCTGTTACTTCTGGATGAGCCTACAAACTATCTTGATATTTACTCAATTAGGTGGCTTGGCGATTTTTTAAAAAAATGGCAGGGCGAGCTTATTTTAATTACCCACGATAGATCCTTTATGGATAGTGTAATTAGTCACACAATATTTATTCATCGTAATACTTTTAGAAAAATTGAGGGTAAAACTGGCAAAATAAAGGAACAAATTGCCCTTGAGGAGCAAATTTACGAACAAAATCGTGAAAGAATAGAAAAAAAACGCAAAGAAACAGAGGATTGGATTAAAAGATTTGGCTCAAAGGCAAGTATGGCAAGTAGGGTGCAATCTCGTGTTAAAATGCTTGAAAAACAAGGTACAATCGAAAAACTTGCTTCAATTGAAAGTCTTGATTTTAGATTTAATTATCTTGATTACATTTCAAACAGCGATCCTATGACAATCTCCAATTTGTCATTTGGTTACGATCCTGACAAGCTACTTATAAAAGATTTAACTTTTGAAATTAAAAAGGAAGATAAAATTTGCATAATAGGTAAAAACGGAAATGGTAAATCAACTTTATTGCAGGTTCTTATTAACAAACTCACACCAATAGCTGGGGATGTTAAAATCAATCCAAAAATTCAATACGGATATTTTGGACAAATGAATGTTGAAAGACTAAATCCAAACCTAACCATAGCTCAGGAAATGGCAATGGCAGGCACCGGACTTACCGAAACACTGGTTAGAAGGACTTGTGCTCAGATGTTGTTTCCAGCGGAGCAGGCACACAAAAAAATATCAATTCTTTCGGGGGGTGAAAAATCAAGAGTAATGCTTGGTAAAATTTTGCTAACCCCTGTCAATATGTTGCTACTCGATGAGCCAACAAACCACTTTGACATAGAATCTTCGGAAGCATTAATGGATGCAATAAAAGCTTTTCAAGGTGCTGTTATTATGGTAACTCATGACGAATACTTTCTACACGAAATTGCAACTAAGTTAATAGTTTTTGATGGAGGTAGAACATTTTGTTTTGATGGTGGCTATAAAGACTTTTTAAGAACCATCGGCTGGGCCGAATAAATATATAAATTCTCTTTTTATGCAAGTAGCTGATATTGAAGCTAAGTATGATAACATTAAAAAGATTATAGGTGCAAAACTATATAAATTTTTAGAATTTATCTACTATTTTAAGCCCCGTGTATTACTTGCCTTTTTAATAGGACTTTGTTGCTCACTTGGATATCCACCTTTTTATCTATTTCCATGTTTTGTAGTTGGTATTGTTGCCATTATAAGACTTATAGATTTTTGTCAAACTCGAAAGGAAGCCTTTATCAACGGACTTAGTTTTTCCTTTGGTCTATCGATTGGACTTTATTACTGGATATCATTTTCGCTTTTTGTTGACTGGCATTATTACATACTTATACCCTTTGCTTTAGTGTTGCTTCCTTTAGTGTATTCGGTTCCCCATGCACTTATGTTTGTAATATACAAGGATGTTAGTAATTACACAAATGCGGTTGAAAGAGTAACATTTTTTGCAGTTATTTGGTGCCTTTTTGAATACTTACGCAGCTTTGTGGTAATTAAGTTTCCGTGGACTTTAGCTGGTTATACAATGATGTTTTCAAACTCTATATTTCAGTTTGCATCGGTTATTGGTACATTTGGTTTTAGTTTTTATGTCATGCTTTTTGCCTCCTTTATGCATTTAATTTTGCTAAATGGCGACGGCGATGCTTACTACAGGTACTTACGCTACATTATTTGCTTTGTGTTATCGCTATTATTTTTATTTATTTACGGATTTACGACTCTTAAGTACAATAAGACAGAATTTAGAGATGACATTAAATTAAGGCTTGTGCAGGGCGGGGTAAAAACTGCTGTATATTACGGGTCTAACAACAAATCACCTAGCATTGATAAATACGAAGAGCTTACAAAGCAAGCTGGTATTGAAAACATTACTCATATTCTATGGCCGGAAAGTGCCGTTGAGTATTCAGTCTACGAAAATCCTTTTATCAACACAAGGCTTAAGGATAACCTTCACGAAAACCAAATACTACTTACTGGCTCCCTTAGAGTTGAGGAGGAGAAAAATACAGACATGACAACAAACTTAAAATTATATAATACAATAACAATGATAGATTCTATAGGGCGAGAAGCTTATTATGATAAGCACTTTTTAGTCCCCTTTGGCGAATACATACCTTTTAGAAGGTTTTTACCATTTGTCAACAATATAACAAATGGCTCAGTTGACTTTACTGCTGGAGATTCTTTAAGGATTTATCAAATTTACAACACTCCTGCATTTTTACCTCTTGTGTGTTACGAAATAGGTTTTAGTGGTCACTTTCCTGTATTCTCTAAAACAAAATATAAAGATATTTATGGCATTGAAAGAACAAAAAGAACGAAACTTGAGTGGATAGCAAATTTAACAAACGATGCTTGGTTTGGCTACTCAAGTGGTCCTTTGCAGCATTTTGCAATGGCAAGAGCAAGAGCTGTTGAATATGGAGTTCCGGTTGTTAGAGTTGCAAATTCTGGTATCACAGCTGTTATAGATGCAAATGGCAGAGTTATTGATAAATTAGGGCTTGGTAAAGTTGGTATTTTGGATGCAAAATTACCTACTAGCCATGATGTGACGGTATTTAGCTTACTTGGCAACAAGCCAACGCTTGCTATTGTAATAATATTGTTTATAATATTTGTATCCAGAGCGATTTACAATAGAATTGAAAAACATGTAAATCCTATAACCGAAAAAATCACAACAAAGATTGATAAATCACTTGGTAAAACTAATAAAAAATATGATTAATCACAATTCCGTAAAAAACTATAAAATCTCTAAAATGATTAATAGCGTAGATTTAGCATCTTGCGAGGAAGCCATATCTTACACTTTTAAAAATAAAGAAATTTTAATTGAAGCCCTAACTCACCCTAGTTTAAAAAGACTAGATAACAATATTAAGCATTATCAAAGATTAGAATTTTTAGGCGATAAAATTTTAGGATTTGTTATATCTGAGTATCTTTTTAAGAATCTACCTGATTACGACGAGGGGATATTATCTAAAAAGCAATCTTTTTTAGTATCAGGGGTTATTTGCTTAAAGGTTGCAACAAGTTTAAACCTTGATAGATTCATTTTAACATCTGAGAGCTATGAGAAACTTTCATCAGATATTGTCAACATAAATGTTTCGCAAACAAAAATTTTGCAAAATGTTACGGAATCTATTATAGGTGCAATATATATAGATTCAGGCTCGCACAAAGAAAATGTAGAAAAATTTATTATACAAAATTGGATGCCATTTTTAAAGGGTATTAATGATGATATATCAAAGCAGGATCCTAAAACAACTCTGCAAGAGTGGTATCAAAAATACACTAAAAAAGTACCCCAGTATACCAGTGTTGATTTTGTGCATGATGGAGTTTTGTATTTTGAGGTATCTTTAGAGATGGAAGGTTACGACAGAATAGTTGCAATACATACAAATCGTAAAATTGCTACAAAAATAGCGGCTGCAAAAATGCTGCAAACTCTAAAAGACAAAAAAATCATTCAAGATTAATTACTATGGGGCTAATTTTACGCAAGTTTAATAGTGCTAAGCATAGGCTTTTTAGCGACCTTAAAGAGAGTAGCATGGTTACAATTGGTAAGTTTGATGCTATCCATAAAGGGCACTTAGCTCTATTTAGCGAGCTTTTTACCAAGGCAGATGAGTTAAGTTTATATCCAGTAATCGTAATTACAGATCCTAATCCTGCCAGTGTTTTGCAAAAAATGCAATGTATTAATTACGACTCAAGAAAGCTTTACCCACTAACACAAAGAATTAGTATTATTAAAAATCTTTATGCAAATTTTACAAAAGATAGATTAGCAAGTAAGGATTTAACAATTATTATACAAAAATTTAGCAAAGATTTTGCAGGTCTCGACTGCATAACATTTATTGAGGAGTATTTGATTAAGGTATTAAATGTAAAATCAATTGTATGTAATCAAGATTTTAAATTTGGCAAGGATGCAAAGGGTTCGGTGTCGGTTTTAAATAAATATTTTAACACTATTGTTATAAATTCAGCTAAACATAGCTTGGGTGGCATTGATATTTCGACAAATGACATTAAAGTATTGATAAAAAATAGCGAGGTTGAAATGGCAAACAATTTACTAACAAATCCCTACTGTATTGTAGGTAGAGTTGTAAGTGGTGCAAAGCTTGCACGAAAGCTCGGCTTTAAAACTGCCAATATTATGCTTTTTGCAGATAAATACATAGTTCCTAGCTACGGCGTCTACGCTGTAAATGCGGTAGTAGATGGTGTAAAACACAAGGCAATTTGCAATATAGGTACAAAGCCTAGTGTGGCAAGTTATCAAAGCCAAAACCCTCTTTTGGAAGTGCATATATTAAATTTTAATGATGAAATTTATGGTAAAAAAATTGCCATTGAATTTATAAAATTTATAAGAAGCGAGAAAAAATTTGCAAACATTCAGGAGCTTAAAATGCAAATTGAGATGGATATTGAAGCGTTAAGTTCAAACTTTTCTGTAAAAAATATAATTAAATCTTGACTTATATTCTAAGTGATGTCTAATTGTATATCATGTGATTTATCACGAATGTATAAAATAAAGTATTATTTTTAGATCTTACTTAAATGGTAACTATAAATCAGCTTGTTAGAAGTAAAAGAAAGCCTAAGGTTATAAAATCAAAAACACCAGCTCTTAAAGAGTGTCCGCAAAGAAGAGGGGTTTGTAAATCTGTCTACACAACAACACCAAAAAAACCAAACTCAGCTCTTCGTAAAGTTGCTAAGGTTAGATTGACTAGTGGTTACGAAGTTATTGCTTACATACCTGGTGAAGGACATAATCTTCAAGAACACGCAGTTGTTCTTATTGAAGGTCGTAGGGTTCCTGACCTACCGGGGGTAAAGTACCACATTGTTAGGGGTACAAGGGATACACAAGGTGTTTCAAAAAGAAAGCAAGCTAGGTCTCGTTATGGTTGTAAAAAACCTAAAAACTAATCCTTATTAAATAATTAGTAAATATACATTATGAGTAGAAAAAAAAGAATTCACAAGTCATTGGTTAAGCCAGATCCAATTTACAACAACTTGTTGATTGCAAAATTTGTGAACATCTTAATGTTGGATGGTAAAAAGTCAATCGTATTAAATGCTTTTTACGCAGCTATTGAAAGAATGAAAACATCAAAATCTCTTCAAAATATTGAGGCTCTTAAAGATGTTCAAAATCCTGTTCAAATCTTCGAATACATTGTTAAAATGTCTCAACCAAGTGTTGAGGTTAGATCAAGAAGAATTGGTGGTGCAAATTATCAAATTCCTATGGTTATTGAAGGTTCTTCAAGATCTGTATCTCTTTCGCTTAGATGGCTTGTTTTGGCAATCAGAAGTAAAAAAAATGCTGACATAGCTCAAAAAGTCTACTCAGTATTTGAGGACAACATTAACAACAGAGGTGAGGCTATAAAAAAGAAGCAACAAATTGAATCCGTTGCTGAAGCTAACAGAGCTTATGCACACTTTGCTATTAAAAGAAAGACTACCAGTCACTAATAAACAAAACTGATTACTGATTGTTTGTCAAAACCATTTGCAACAATCGGTATAAATCACTCAACTTTTTGTAAATAAAGTTATGCAAAACTATTCAAGTCTTGAAGTAAAAGATAGAGTCTTTCCAAACCTTTATGGCTTTGAACCAACTGACTTAAAGGCAAATATCCAAAGAGGTGTCTACGATGGCATTTCTGAAATCATTCAAAAAGGCAAGGATTGGATTATTAACGAAATGAAGGACTCTGGCATGCGTGGTCGTGGTGGAGCTGGATTTCCAACTGGAATGAAGTGGTCTTTTGTTCCAAAGCCTGAAGTATCCTGCAAGCCCCATTACCTTGTTGTTAATGCTGACGAAAGTGAACCTGGAACCTGCAAAGATCGTGAAATACTAAGACACGAGCCTCATAGATTAATAGAGGGAATAATTATAGCTGCATATGCAATAGGTGCAAAGGTTTGCTATGTCTACATTAGGGGTGAGTATTACAATGAAGCCCTTGTTTTGCAAAAAGCAATAGACGAGTGCTATCAAGCTGGTAAAATTGGCAAAAATGCCTGTGGTAGTGGCTGGGATATTGACATTTACATTCACAGAGGGGCGGGTGCTTACATCTGCGGCGAAGAAACCGCCATGCTTGAAAGCATTGAGGGTAACAAAGGTCAGCCAAGATTAAAACCTCCATTTCCAGCTCTTGTTGGACTTTACGGGTGCCCGACAGTTATTAATAATGTTGAAACTATAGCCTCGGTGCCTGCAATTTTAAAAAGAGGAGCTGCTTGGTTTAAGTCTTTTGGTAGGGATAAAAATCACGGAACAAAATTATACTGCATTTCAGGACATGTCAACAAGCCATGTGTTGTTGAGGATGTTATGAGTATTCCGCTTAAAGAACTTATAGAAAAACATTGTGGTGGTGTTATTGGTGGCTGGGATAATTTGCTTGCGGTAATTCCAGGTGGCTCATCAACTCCGCTTATTACAAAGCAGGCTTGTGATGATGCAATAATGGATTTTGATTATCTAAGGGGACTGGGAACTGGACTTGGAACTGCAGGAATTATAGTTATGAACAAGCAAACTGATGTGGTTAAGGCTATAGCAAGACTTACAAAGTTTTATAAGCACGAATCTTGTGGTCAGTGTACCCCATGTCGTGAAGGCGTTGTTTGGCTTTACAAAATGATGAATAAATTTGTAAAAGGCGATTATGCAAAAAGCGATATTGACAAACTTTTTGACATTACAAAGCAAATAGAAGGACATACTATCTGTGCCTTTGGTGATGCAGCCGCTTGGCCAATACAAGGGCTTATTAAAAATTTTAGAACCCTTCTTGAGGAAAGGGCGAAATACTAATTTAATATAATTTATGATAAAAAAATACCTACTTCTATCATCACCAATTATTATAATAGGTATTGCGATTTATTTTGTCTCGCAATTTGCAAAATTTGGTGGAACTGGCATATATAATTCTAAGTGTTTTGACAATTCTAACCTACAAAATATTGTTGACGACAGCAAAGAAAACTCAAGTGAATCTTGTATTTTTATTGTTGAAAAAGGCTACGGAATTAACAATGTAATTGCAAAACTTAAATCAGAAGGATATAAAGTAAAACTTGGTATAGGTCCAAAGCTTTATTTAAAATTTAAATTTAAATCAAAAAAAATTAATTACGGTGAATATTTAATTACAAAAAAAGACACACTACTTTCGTTTTTATTTAAAGTGCAGGATGGAAAGTCTGTAAAAAGATTTATAACACTTGTAGACGGCGAGACACTCGCAACTTACATATCGCAAATAGATAAAGCTTTTGGATTAGGCGGTAAAATTACCATTGAAGCATCGGAAGGATACCTCATGCCAAACACTTACCACTACGCATATGGGGATAGTAAAAATTCAATAATTAAAAGAGCTCAGGAATCTATGCAATCTTATCTGGATGAAGTTGAAGATAAGATAGAGAGAACAAAATATTTAAAAAATAGTCATGAACTTTTGATTATGGCATCGATTATTGAAAAGGAAGCTGCAAACGAAGCCGAAAAGCCAATTATAGCCTCTGTTTTTAAAAATCGTATCTTAAAGGGAATGAAACTACAAACTGACCCAAGTGTTATATACGAAATAACAAAGGGTAAATATAAATTAGATCATAGGTTGACAAAAGCGGAGCTGTTAACAGGCAATACATACAATACATACAAAATTAAAGGCTTGCCACTTGGTCCTATAGCAAACCCTTCCAAATCCTCAATTGATGCTGCTTTAAATCCCGCACAAACTGATTTTTTATTTTTTGTACTAAAGCCTTCACTTGGGGTACATGTATTTTCTAAAGACTATAAACAACACGAGCAAAACGCTGAAGAATACAGAAAATCATAGTTTTATTGTATTTTTAAAAATCACATTTCTATTTCATTAATTTAATTTTTGGTTAAAAAATATACTTTAAACATCCCCCTCAGGCTCGCCGATGCAGCTGCCTTTGTGGTGTGGGGTGTGTTTTAAGTTTAGTAGTTAGCAAGATAGCTTTATGTTTTTGTATGGCTTTTAAATTTAACATTTAAAGTTAATAGAATTGCAAGAGGTAAATCTATATTACCCCACCCAACCTCCCCTAAAATGGGAGGAGTTGTTGACTTAAACCCTAGGGGGAGGAGTTACGAAAGGGGTCTAGTTAATTCTAAATAATCAAGTATTTAATAAGCCTATTTAGAAAGTGGAAATAGTATTATACCAAATCCATATTAAAATTAGTTGCATTAAAAGTTTGATATTACGAATATATTAGACCTCTTTTGATTCTCTTGATTTTAAAAAATAATATCTCTATTTCGTTACTTTAATTTTTGGTTAAATATATATTTTATCCCATTAGTACGCACTCCAGCTGGCTTTGCCAGCTGGGGGGAGGTGGTGTGTGTTAAGTTTAGTAAGATAGTTTTATGTTTTGGTATGACTTTTAAAGTTAATAGAGTTCAAAGAGGTCTATTTATTAGACCTCTTCCATAACCCCTCCCCTCTTAGGGGAGGCTGGGTGGGGTTTTAACAGAGCTTAAAAATAATATTTCTACTTAATTACTTTTACTTTAATTTTTGGTTAAAAAAATATACCCTATCCTTATTAAACACACACGCCCGC
>CAMDBF010000028.1 GCA_945889175.1 Rickettsia typhi | reverse complement strand
CATTAATTTTGAAGCAATTAAAATAGAAAATGAAGATGGAACTATCGACAAAGAAAACTTTTGCCTCTCGGTAGAGGGTGAGGAATATATTTTGCCACTTCCCCCTTTGCTTGGTGAGCATCAGCTTGTTAATCTGTCAACAAGTGTTTATACTTTAATTAGATTTATGGACTTTGAGCTTGACTATCAAAAGCTAATAAATGGTATTAAAAATACAAAATGGAGAGGCAGACTTGAGGAAATAAAGTATAAAAAAGTTTTAAACCACCTTCCAGATGATAGTAAGATTTACTTTGATGGAGCTCATAACGAAGGCGGGGCAATTGCTCTTGCAAATTTTATTAAAGATCAAAAACAAAACATGCCAGATTATAAAATTATTGTAATAATAGGGCGAAGCAAGGATGCCGACACAACAATTTTTGCCAAGCACCTTGTTAATCTACTTGATGGTATTATAGCCATAAGGTCAAACTGCGAGGCAAGACCCGAAAGCGAAATAACAATATATCATCAAATATTAAATGCAAACTTTACACAAAGCCTAGCCCACAAGGCAAAGAGCTTAAAGCAAGCCTTAGGGATTGTGAAAGAAGAATTTTGCAATGACAAATGCCTAGTTTTTATTGCAGGCTCGCTTTACCTAGCAAGAGAGATTAAATTACTTGCAAATGGCCAAGGAACAATCTAAGCAATAATTAAACAAAAAATACCAAGACCTTGCTTTGAGAGGCAAACTGTATATTCTTATTGTAATCACTCGATGTAAATCCTACCGAGTCCCCTGCCGCTAATGTATGACAGTCTATCTTTACCTCACCTGTTGCAATGTGCACCCATGTCATTTGCGATGTTGAAGGTGGCATTTCAATTTGCGTTAAAGAGCCAGAGTCAATTACATATATCTCTGCATTTTGCTTTATTTTTACCCCTAATACCTCTTGAAAACCCGAGGCAACAAGCCCCCATCTTTCAAAATGCTCTGGATGGTATATTTTATAGGATGGCACGCCACCATTTTGATTTGGCATTATCCATATTTGCAGCAAGTGGCAAGGCTTATTGCCATGGTTCCATTCTGAATGCACAATCCCGCTACCAGCACTCATAACCTGCACCTCGCCGGCTTTAATTTCCTCTTTATTGCCAAGATTGTCGCTATGGGTAAGGGTTCCGTCAATTATGTAGGTAATTATTTCCATGTTTTTGTGAGGATGGAGTCCAAAACCATTTTTACCCAATATAACATCATCATTAATCACTCTAAGGCTTCCAAAGTTCATAAACCTATGATTGTAGTAGTCGGCAAACGAGAATGTATGATAAGTCTTAAGCCATCCGTGATTAAAATACCCTCTTTCTTTTGATTTTATTACTATAGTATCACTCATATTATTTAAGATTGCTGACATAGCGTTAAAAAGCTTTGTATCACTTCTTCGTTTTTACCTACAACAGCCATATTGCCACAAACTAATATTGGTCTTTGTAGTAATTTGGGGTTTTGTGCGATAACATCAAGCATTTCATCATCTAACAGCTCTTTATGTGCCAAGCCAAGGTGTCTATATGTAAGGCCATTTCGCTTAATAATACCTAGTGGTTTTGATATTTGCAAAAGATTCATTAACTCCTTAAGCTCTGTTTTTTTAATACCATCATCACAATAGAGCACGATCTCTGGCTCAATATGTTTTGACCTCAAAAATGTCAAGCCCGCATTGGATGTTGAACACTTAGGATAATGATAAAATCTTATTTTCATTCTTACCGAAATAAATTACAAATAATATATAATTAACAGCAAGATAATAGAATAAAAGGCTAATTGTCAAGGGATAAGTATTAGGTAGTTTTGCAGGTAATAATAAACTTGCTTTTTGCAAGGTATCTAATAAAAATTTTTTATATAAAATATCGTGTACATAATTATGACTCAAAAAATTGTTGTTTTTGGTAGCAATAGTGATATTGCCAAAAGTTTTATAGAAAAAGCTCGTGAAGAGAATTGTAGTATTTTTACCATTTCAAGAAAAGACGACTGCAACCATTCTGTTGAAGATATATCAAGCTTCGAGCAAGTTGAAAATGCCATGCAGGCAGCTACAGAACATCTTGGAGAAATTAACGGTGTTGTGAATTTTTGTGGCTCTATTTTTCTAAAGCCTGCACATCTAACAAGCTTCGATAATTACATCCAAACAATAAATTCATCTTTAACTACAAGCTTTGCAATAACAAGAGCTACGGCAAAATTTATAAAAAACAATTGCAGCGTTGTTTTTATTGGGTCTGCTGCTGCAAAAATTGGCCTTGCAAACCACGAAGCCATAGCGGCTGCAAAAGGTGGCGTCATAGCTCTTGCTAAGTCGGCTTCTGCAACATATGCCCCTAGGGGACTTAGGTTTAATGTTATAAATCCAGGTCTTGTTGACACAAAGCTTACTTCAAAAATAATTCAAAATCAAGAATCTTTGAAATATTCATTATCAATGCATGCCTGCGAAAGACCGGGATGCGTACAAGATATTTCCAGTATGGTAATGTTTTTACTAAAACCTGAAAACAACTGGATTACTGGTTCTAATTTTGATATTGATGGCGGACTAGCTAATATTAAAATCAAAAAATAGTTTTTGCAATATCATATACGAAGATTGCAACATTTAATCAAGAATGAAATCTCTATTTTTACCATAGCAAACTTTTATGCAGATATAGTATATAAAAAGCCAATAAAATACTGACACAAAAATATAAAGCTTTGAACACCATTGAAAAAATTGGTAAGCATACTAATTTATGATACTTACTTTAACCTAGCTTATCTGCAATATTTAAAAGATGCAACAATGTAGATAAGCAGCAACTTACGCCCTAAAGAATTTGCTTGATAGTAAAATGACAACTACCTACTGAAATCTTGCAACAAATTTTAATGGAGTCTTGAATGTTGAATACAGCATCATATCAATTAATTGATATGATTAAAGGCTCTATAATTACCAAAGATGGGGCATTTCCAATGGCGG
Organism: Rickettsia typhi; assembly: GCA_945889175.1. Taxonomy (GTDB): domain Bacteria; phylum Pseudomonadota; class Alphaproteobacteria; order Rickettsiales; family Deianiraeaceae; genus CAMCVL01. The sequence continues at coordinate 11,696 of CAMDBF010000028.1, read as the reverse complement.
AATGTGATGGACGAATTTAGAACACAGTATCGTAAACATTCTTCAGGAATTGAGCATTTGCTTGTTCTTCAAAATGATTTTCATTCCGATTTGAGAATGTGTGCTTAAAGATATAAAAAATCAAGACATTTTATTTCATTATACCTCTATCTAATTACACTCTTTTCAGGTAAGTTATTCTTTTTTGCTATCCAAACAAGATGATTCTCTTGATCACTTTCTTTTAAAAGAATTTCAAAGCCATATTTTTCAAGATATTGTTCATAGACGATAGGGCTAAGGCTATAAAAATTAAGCTCTTGTTCTAGCATATTGTTGTCAGTTCCCTCAAATTCACTATTGCCGCTTGTAAATTCAAGCATACCTCCAGGTTTTAACCACTCTGAAAAGCGAGCAATCATTTTCTCATGATCTAATTTTGGAAGATGAAAAAGACACCACCATTCGACAATTGCATCAAAAGTTTCGTTGAGCTCAATAGTTCGAATATCGCCATATAGACATCGCATTTTCTCATATTTCTTTTTAGCGATATTTAACAATGCTTGAGACCCATCGATACCAGTAATTTGAAAACCTTTCTCAATAAAATAGTTCGCAATAGGAAATCCAGAGCCACAACCGATATCAAGAATATGCGATTTTTCAGGTATGTAATTTATTAAAGCATCAAGGTATTTTTGCTCAGTATTAAAAGAATCTCGCATTTTATCAAAACCATCTGCAATTTTATCGTAAGATTTTCCTTGATTGTACATAATGATTTTAACTTGCCACATCCACTCCGATTTAAGAATGTGTGCATAAATTTAAAAAATCAAGACATTTTATTGCTTCACTAATACAATAGTGAAACGTAGTTTCCCACTTGGGAAATAACAGCATCATATCAATTAATTGATATGATTAAAGGCTCTATAATTACCAAAGATGGGGCATTTCCAATGGCGGGCAGAGAGGGATTCGAACCCCCGGTAGGTTGCCCTACGTCGGTTTTCAAGACCGGTGCTTTCAACCGCTCAGCCATCTGCCCGTTATTTTGTGGATTTACAAAGTGTTTTGTACACAAAGTAGAGTCAATCTTAGATTAAAAGCTATAATTGTCAAGTTTTATATATTTAATTTACACAAAAATGTAAAAATATATGCTACCAAGCCGCTTGCATACTAAGCATTGCACTTTGCGACTTTAAGCCAGCTATATTTTGATAATTACTTGCCCTAGCAAAATTTATACCCAAGGCTACACTTGCCTCCCTACCCATGTCTTTTGATAGATAATAAGATACCTCGTTAGATATCCATCTTGAACCAAAACCCTTAGCAAGGTTAACCCGTGCATAGTTAATGTCACTTGCAGCACCAATGTGGCCACGGTCAATAGCAAGTGGCATTAAAGAGGAAAAGGCAAGAGTATCACCTTTTGTAAGTAAATTATTTTTACCCAAACCCAAGATGTGACTTGAAGAATATATAACACCGCTTGATCTTAATATCCCCCCCCTGTCATTAATGTTAGTAAATCCTTGCGAACCCGAATAAAAAGCAAAGAGATTACCAAGATTATATTTTGCAAGCAAAGATGTAAAACTTGTTTGAGCATCAACCGCAAAAGCACCCGAAGTTAGGGCGCCTAAAAAGCCTCCTCTTTCGTTGAGGGTTCCTAGGTTAAAACCTAAGGATAGGTTTTTATATTTTTTACTAAAACCAATGCTTGCTAGGCTATTTGTTTTAAGTGTAGTACCATCGTAATAAGATGAGCCTAAGTGGCTTGACCTTGCAAATGAAAACTCTACTTTTGCATCGTTTTTTAAATTATATCCTACAAGCATACCTTTTTGCCCAAAGCCCAATATACCTTGATAGTTGTTTGCTTGAACAGAATACGACATTCCACCGCTTGATAATAGACTTGCATTTTGCACTTCACCACCAAGGGTTCCACCAGCAGCTAAACTAACTTGATTGTTGTAAAATCCTCTAAAAGATATTTTGTTAAAATTTAAGCCAAAAGATCCACCGTTTAACTTTGCAAGCTTGCTTGCAGAGCCAGAGGATTGCAATAGGGCAAAATTTGTTAGTGGATTATTTTTGTCAAAATTTACCTGTGAGGAATTAATAGCAAAATTTAAACCCTGTAAATTATAATTTTTGCTTTTAATTTGAGTTGCATTAAACTGACTTTGATTAAAAAATATCAAAGAATTTAAGTTTGACAAATCAGCGTTACTTTCTATTAAAGGCTTTATAGTTGTATTTGATATGCTTGCTCTGTAATTATAACTTGAGTTAAAAAGCCTTGCAGTATAATTAACATCCGAAGCTATAGCCGCAATAGCCGAGGTTTCAAGAGTATTACCTAGCACGCTTGATCCCTGTAATGCAGTATTATTTAAAGCAAATACTGCATTACCAATATTTATATTTTGAGACTTATTGACAGAGTCACTACTAAGCGGAGAGGAGTTTAGTATTCCGTTACCAAAGATGTTCGATTGAATTGTTTTGCTTGGATCTTTTGCATACACCTCACAAACTGTACCCGTACAAGGTGTGTTAAAGAATATTTTTTGATTATCAATTATAGCAGTCGATTTAACCTCTTGGCCGTTAATATATGTTTTGCCAGAGTAGGATAATACTAAGTCATCGATTACTAAATACTTAAGTATTACTGGTAGGTCAGCATCGGTAATTGACATCTCGGTAACCTTGCCCTCTGTAATTTTAATTTTGTCAAATGTAGCCTTGTCGCTAACTACATCAACATAACTTGTATTAATTGATTTTTCGCCAGCCTGTCCGCCAAATTTTTCAGCCCCTGTGGAATCGACGTTATTTGCGTAATCAGTTGCAACACCTTTATAGTAACCTAGGATATTTGCATAACCCATGTTATTTATAAAGTTTTGTAATTTTATTGATACATTGTCAAAATTGCTTTCTTTAATTTGGTAAATACCGCCCTTTACAGTATAAGAACCATGCTTGTTGACACTTCTTACCTCCGATGAATATGTCTTTGCTAAACCGCCATTCACAGTGTCATCAAAATTAATTTTATCTGTTAATTTTGTCTTTACAAAATCATTTAAATAAGCATACTGAGTACCAAGATTTGTAAAAATTAAAAACTTTTTTGCACTATCCACAACCGATGTTAAAACTGCACTTGATGCAAGATTTACATCATTTACATCTGCATTGGCAGACATTATATTGCTATTGTAAGGCACTGTAATACACATATCTCTATAAGCACCACAAGCCCTTGTGCCGTTAGTTATACTTGGTATGGAAGCTGAACTAATATCCGCATCAATAGTTGCAGTTGCTGCTACAAGTAAATTTCGTGAAATATTTTTATAAGGGTCAGAATTTATACCCCCTTGTAACTTAGCGTATTCAAGAACCATGCCCGCTAACTTGGAATCGTAATTTGTTCCACCAATGGTGCTATTTTTATTAACTCCAAACTGAGCATATGAGCTGGCGTAATTGGCATTTGCAAAGTTATACTTTATATAAACATAACCCCTGTTGTCTATTGAGTTATTAGCATTTGGTATTGTGTTTATTGTAAGATTATTATTATCAGGGCTACCTGTCAATACGGTATCTATGCTTTGGCTAAATACAAAGCGATTATCCGTTAAATACTTAACAAACTCTGTCTGTTCGGTTGTGGTAAGGCTTTGATAAATTGCATCCAAAAACTCTACAGTTGCAATGTCACTGCCAGAACCTGGAGTACCTATTAACTTTGCATCGACAAAGCTACTTGGCGTTGCATAAAGACTGTTCTTATTTTTTACAGAAACAGACTTATAACTGCTACCAAAATCTTGATTGTAAAAATAATAACCAGTTTGACCATATGCTACATTAAAGTTTGTAGATACATTATCTGTTTTACCCGTTGAGATTACTGCGGAAACATTGTTTGTTGAATTGTCACTATAAATATCGTAAATATTTTTTGCAACATTAGTAATTAACTCCTTGTTAATCATAGCCGTTTCTGCTACTGTTATTTTATTTACATCCCTTAGTCCGCTCACCCTTGCCGGCATTATTGTATCAATCATTGTTTCAATAGGTAAACCAGTAGCATCCGTAGGTGTTCCGCCGTTACGATTGCTATATATTAAATTACGCTGATATGGTGTTAAAGGTACATTATCTGCAAGGGCAGAGTACCATTTTTTTGCCAATGCATCGTTTTTAATAAATATTACTGTATCGTAGTACTTGTTAGTGGCGGTATTGGACTGAGAACCCAAGGCAGAATTTAAAGCTGTAATGCCATTAAAATCAGGAGAAAACAATATTGTTGGCTGAGATTTGGTTAATATAATAGTTTTTAAATTATCAAAGTAATCCTTCATTGTTAATGAAAACACTGTACCCTTCTTCAAGTCGTTAATATCATTAACAGAGTAAGGTGAATAATAGTTTGCAATTTTTTTGTTTTGGGCTGCGTCGCTATCTGCAAAAATTGCAAAAGCATTAATATTTGTTGAAATATCTTTGTTTGCAATTTTTATGGAAGAATTGAAAGCAAGTCCCAGCTGGGTAGAAGAAGGGGAGCCATTGCCATTTATTATATTTGGAATAAAAAGCTTATTTGCCGATGTTGTTTGTGTAATACCAGTAAGTTTTTTTAAGTAAGAGTCGGTAGTAAAATCCAAGGAAGATAGTTTATAAGAATCTGATGAAGTTGATATAACGCCCGATAAACTTGATAAATCAGATGTTGAGTAACCTCCGTGAAGAATAACAATGTCTGTTTTTGTTTTATCAAAAGTAGATTTAAAAGTACTAGTGTTTTTTAAATAAAAAGCTTTATAGGAATCGTAGCTAAGAGCGTTAATTTTATCAATGTATGTGCCAGTTTTATTGGTAGCTAAATTATTAGCCTTAGCAAATGGAATGTCAAGATTTGCATTAAGTGTAATTGGTGCGATTCTTTTGTAAAACTGAGTATTGGCAGCGGATACCCCACCAGCTCCGTAGGCATCGGTTCCAAATAAGGCTTGGAAGGCATTTTTGTAATTTTCGTTGACTAGCTTTTTAGCCCAATTGGATGACATAAAATCTTTTCGCGAAACAATAATACAGCTTCCCTGTTGAACGGTGCCATCGATACATATTTTGTTAGAACCAGTTGATAGTTTTGTATTTGTTGAGCAGGCGGCAAAACCAAAAACTGTCAAAATTGCCAAAAAATAGGCCTTAAGAACTCTGTAAAAGAAAAGTAAAAAAGTTGGCATCATTTTTTACAAAAAATTGAAATAAAAGAACTTTCTATAAAATCAAACTCTTAAGCTTAACAAAAAAATAATACACTATTGTATTTGCTTTGTCTAATAAAATTTAACATATTATACTGGAATTTTTAAACTTAGTCAATATACTTGTATTAAATATCCTTTGATTAAAATATTTGATAAAAAAATGCAAAATAAAGTAAAGCTTTTGGGCGATGATACAAATCAGGAAATCGTCCTTCCTCATAACGCTTACGCCGAGCAAGAGGTAATTGGAGGATTATTACATGATAACAACAATATAAACAAGGTAAGAGAGTTTGTTGGTACGGGTGACTTTTACTTGGAACATCACAAAAAGCTATACGATATAATAATAAAGCTTATAGATAAAGGTAAAATTGCGGATCCCGTATCCATATCTTCAAATTTAGCCAATGATCAGATATTTATCGATTTTGGTGGAATTGGCTACTTAAAAGCCTTAGTTAGTGATTTTTTAATAGGTGGCTCCGATATTAAACAAAGAGCAGAAACCATTAAAGACCTAGCTTTAAAGCGAAAGCTTATTGAGATACTAATGAGTAATATAAGGGAGGTTGTTTTTAAAAATGACACCGACATGAAAACGGAGGAGCAGATAGAGCAGATTGAAACTCAGCTATTTGCAATAAATACCCAAGGGCAAAAGATATTGGGTGGATTTACAAGTCTTAAAAATGCACTTGGCGAAACAAGGCGTAGAATTGAAAAGGCAAAACAAAAAGGTGGCATAAGTGGTATAGACACTGGATTTGTCGATCTAAACGAAAAAATTCACGGATGGCAAAACTCCGACCTTATTATCATAGCAGGAAGACCATCCATGGGTAAAACATCTTTTGCAATATCCATAGCTCTTAATGCGGTAAAAAATATTGTGATGAAGAAAGAATATCAGGAGTCTAAGTATGGTGGGGTCGGTATATTTTCTCTTGAGATGAGCTGCGAGCAAATATCTGGCAAAATCCTCTCAATGCACACTGAGGTTCCTGTAACCGAGCTTATAGGTGGAAGAATAGACTCGATTACCTTAAATAAAGTAATTCAAGCCATACCCGAAATCGAAAATTATCCAATATATATAGATGACAGCCCAGCACTAACAATTGGAACGATAAGAACAAGGGCAAGAAGGTTAAAGCAAAGGTACGGCTTAGACCTTTTAGTTATCGATTACCTGCAGCTACTCAGAGGCTCTGGCAGTGGAAGAGGGGACTTTAATAGGGTTCAGGAAGTATCGGAGGTAACTCAAGGTTTAAAAGCTATAGCAAAAGAACTAAATATACCAGTTATAGCTTTATCACAATTATCTCGTAATGTTGAATCAAGGGACGACAAGAGACCTATGTTATCAGACTTAAGAGAGAGTGGTTCAATTGAGCAGGATGCAGATATTGTAATGTTTATCTACAGAGATGCCTATTATTTAAAAAGAAGCATGCCGCCAGAGACAGCCGAAAGACAATTTGCGGAATGGATGGAAAAAAACGGGCAAAGACTTGAGCAGTCTGCTAATAAATCTGAAATTATCGTTGCAAAGCACCGAAACGGCGAGGTTGGTAATGTACTGCTGTACTTTGACGAAGAGACAACAAAGTTTGATAATCTTGCAATTGAAGCTCACGATAGCTATCGTGGAAATATGTAAGAACAAGAGTTTATTTTAATTTTAGTGTGAAAAATATTTACTTTTAGTTTAAGTCGTTTATCTTTAATTGATATATTGTTGACCAAGATTATATGACAAGAAAAGCCTTATTTATATGTCTCACTCTCAGTACTTTATTGCTGTGCACATTTGTAGCTCTCTACATTGGCCTTTTGTCAAAATTTATAAGTACCCAAGCAAGGCTTGAAGTAAATAGCGAGCAAGTCAATGCAATGAGTGTTAGAATTGCAAGGGTTGAAGGTATTACCCAGTCTATATCAAATACTGATATATTACAAAAAATCAATGAAACAACATCTCAATCCAAGGAGCAAAAAGATAAAATTATCAAACTAGAATCCGAAGTGTCGATAATTAAAAAGGACTTAAGAGTTAATTTAAGCGATGTGTCCAGTATAGACAAAAGGTATATATTGTTTTTATCCTACTTAATTAAGGTTGAACAGGACTTGTCAAGCGGTGTCTTGCTGCATGACGATATGCTGACTTTATTAAAGCTTAGTGAATTTGATGGAAATCTTAAAGACTTTATTTTAAAGATTGTAGATAAAAAACAAATCAATACCTCAGGTGAGCTTGCTAATGAGTATAAAAAGGTCGCAAGAAGAATTTCTTCGGCAATTTATCTTAAACAAAAAAAATACATCAGAGCCTTCTTTGCAAAGCATTTTTATCTTACAAAATCAGGGGCAAACCTTGATTATATAAACACATTATTTGAGCAAAAAAACTTAAATAAAGCACTTATTGAAATACAAGGATATATACCCGAAATTGACAAATCGGATTATCTTGATAATTATATCGAAAGACTTGAAACCCATGTTTTGTTTTATAAAGCAATATCAGATATCCATTCTTATATTTTTAGAAGGTTTGCAAATTAAAATTTAATAATACTTTTTATTTATCTCTTGAATTACTATGTCTTTGTGTTTTTTATTGTTAGCTGCAATTTTAACTCCTGCTATTGGCTCCTTTGTAATTGCCTCTATAAAGCCGAATATTAAAAACGACTTTTATATTCGGGTACTTTCTTTGGTATTTTCTTTTTTATCTTTTGTCTTTATTTTGCTTTATGGACTGCAAATTGATTTTAGATTTGGCTTTGTCGAAACCGGCGATTTAAACTTAAGTCCAGTACAAAATGCAATATTTAACACAAAAACTTTAGGTTTTTTTAAAAGACTTGATGGACTATCCTACTCAATGATAAGCCTTACTGGCATATCATTTATTGTTGCAATTCTATCTTGCTTTAATTCTGTAAAGCAGGATGTAAAAAAATACATGATATTGTTTTTAGCATTGGAGTCAACGTGTATTGCATTTTTTGCCGCATCAAATCTTTTAACATTTTACATCTTTTTTGAAGCAGGACTTATACCAATGTTTTTAATGATAGGCATTTGGGGGGGAAAGGATAAAATTTATGCCGCTTATAAGTTTTTTATCTATACATTTGCAGGTTCAGTATTTTTATTAATAGCCATAATTTATCTATATGTTAAATTTGGCACTCTTGACATGTCAAGCCTAATCATTCACACTCAAAGCCTCGGCCTAGATGAGCAAATATGTTTATGGCTTTGTTTTGCACTCTCCTTATCAATCAAGATCCCTCTTTTTCCTTTTCACACTTGGTTGCCAGACGCCCATGTTCAAGCTCCAACATCTGCCTCTGTAATTTTAGCAGCAATACTAATTAAAATGGGTGGTTATGGTTTTGTAAGATTTGCAATACCAGCTTTTGAAATGGCAAGCTTGTTCTTTCAAGATGCAATGATACTTCTTGGATGTATTTCAATTATATATGGCTCTTTTGTTGCAATAAAGCAAACTGATATTAAAAAAACAATAGCCTACTCCTCGGTTGCACATATGGGGTTTGTTGTTATAGGTTTATTCTCGCTTAACGATGATGGTACAAAAGCAGCTATTTTTCAAATGATAAGCCATGGATTAATTTCATCTGCACTGTTTTTATCCATAGGGGTTTTGTACGAAAGACTTCACACAAGAGAATACTCAAACTTTGGTGGCATTGCCGATAAAATGCCTTCCTTTGCATTCTTCTTAATGCTATTTACTATGGCATCCGTTGGCCTACCTACTACGAGTGGATTTGTTGGTGAGTTTATGTCCATACTTTCAGTCTTTGGGGTTGGATATATATATTCCGTCCTTTCGGCGCTTGGTGTAATATTTGGATGTGTCTATATGCTTTATCTTTATCGTAGCACAATGTTTGGCAAAATTACAAATCCTGAGGTTCATCATCTCTCCGACCTTAATCTTGTTGAAAAATGTAACTTTACAATACTTGGCTCTCTAATTGTCATTCTTGGTATTTATCCAAAGATAGTTTTAGGTATTTTGTAAAATCTATGCTGATAAGCTTTTTGCCAAAATCTAATCTTTTTTAATTAAAAATGATAATAACATTTTATAATCACAAGGGTGGAGTTCACAAAACAACATTAGCACATGATGTGGCGTTTGCCCTTACTAAACAGAAAGATGTTAAAAAAGTTTTACTTATTGATTCAGACAGTCAAGGCAATCTAACATCATCAATATATGGTTTAGCCGATTTTTACAACGATTTTTACAGTAGTGAAAAATCTCTATTTGACTTTATGGCAACCAAAGAGGATGTTTGGTCTGTTAATACAAAAACACATATGACAATTTCTGAATTTTTAGATGATGCCATAAACAATGAGAGTAATCATGTTTCAAAACCATTTTTTTGTCACAAACACAACGAAAATCTACACCTAATGTCCGGTGCTATCAATTTGCATAAAATAGAAATAGACTTATTTGCAATATCTCAGCTGGAAAGATCTTCTGTTATTTTTGGCCGCATTCAAAATAGATTAAATCAATTAAAAAATATATATGATTTTATAGTTATAGACACATCACCAAGCTCTTCTAGTATAATTAACGCACTCTTTGTAATGATGTCTGATGCCTTTATTTCGCCATCAACCCCTCAATTTTATTCTGCACAGTCTGCTGGTGTTCTGCTAGACATAATGACTCAGTGGAGAAGTCTACTTAAATTTGCTGAAAAAAAAAGAGGACTTGAAGGAGTGCTTATGGATCCTATTTTTTTAGGTATTTGCATGCAAAAAGTAAGAAGATACGATGGTACATCAAATATAAACGAGGTAAGTCATAGCCATAATGCTTGGCTACAACATGTAAATAGTCACTTAATGTCAATGGAAAAAGCATCCTATTTTAAACAAGATATTTTTAAAAAATGCTTTCCTAGTTCAGCGCCCTATATTGTTACAAATATATTTGACAGGACGGAAGGCTTGATGTATGTTGCCGATAAGGCGTCAAAACCATTTTATGCGATTACTCAAGATGACTGCAGAATGTATAGACCATTAACCTCAAAAGGGCAAAAGAGTACGCCCTATGATATTACAAATCCAAGCCGCACAAGAAATGGCACATCCATCACTAACGAGCCTTATCATGTAAAGAAAAAGGTTGATAAAGAACTTGATTACATAGCGGAAGGACTTGTGCAGTTTAAAAATCTTGCAAGTATTTCAAAAAGATATTATTAAATATTGTCATGACTAAAATTACAAATCAAATTGAAACTAACATTTCCCAAAAATGGCAAGATATTAAGGTCTACTCTTTTGACAAAAATAACGATACCGCAAAAAAGTTTTACATTGACACTCCGCCGCCTACTGTCTCTGGATTTTTACATATGGGGCATGTTTTTAGCTATGTTCAGGCCGATATAATAGCTAGGTACAAAAGAATGCAAGGCTTTAATGTGTTCTACCCCATAGGTTTTGACGACAACGGCCTGCCTACCGAAAGACTTGTTGAAAAACTTATTGAAACAAAGGTTGGTTTTAAATATAAGGAATCATCGCTAAAAACAATAGCTCAGCTTTTAAATGGATGGCAGCCAGCATCGGATGTTTGCACTGAGGAAGATTTTTTAAAAATCTGCAAAAGAGTTGTAGAGGAAGCAGAGGGAGAATTTAAAAATCTTTTTGAAACAATAGCCCTCTCTGTCGACTGGGATTTAAAATATCAAACAATTTCCGAAAAGACCGCAAAAATATCACAGGACTCCTTTATCGACCTTTACAACAAAGGTTTAATTTACAAAAAGCATGCGCCTGTCTACTGGGATTGTGTTGACAAAACAGCCCTTGCCCAAGCCGACCTTGAGGATAAAGATATTGATAGCTTTGAAAATACAATCATTTTTACCCAGCAATCAAGCGGTAAAAAGTTTGAAATTATGACTACAAGGCCCGAGATGCTATCTTCATGTCTTTGTGTACTATATAATCCTGAGGATGGTAGATATAATAAGATACAAAATGCAAGTCTTGTTGTGCCATTAGCAGGGCACTTAGTGCCTCTGCTAGCCGATGAGGATGTTAAAATTGACAAGGGAACAGGGCTTGTTATGTGCTGTAGCTACGGGGACTGGCAGGATGTGTTATGGGTTAAAAAGCACAACTTAAAACCAAAACTCATAATATCTGATGATGGTAAAATTGATGGCATTAAGATTGATGAAGCTCGCAAAAATGCAATTATAAACCTTGAGGAGCAAGGCTTATTAAAAGACAAAAAACAAATCAAACACTCAGTAAAATGTGCCGAAAGAAGCGGCAAGCCCATTGAGATTTTAGAAAAGGAGCAATGGTATCTAT
>CAMDBF010000027.1 GCA_945889175.1 Rickettsia typhi | reverse complement strand
TCTTTAGGCTCGCCACGCCAGCTTGCCTTTGGCAAGCATGGGGGGGTGGCGTGCGAGCCTTATATTCCAGAGAGCTTTGTTTTAAAGAAGAGAGGTGCCTTAATGTAGAAAAGATTGCTATGTAGCAGGGGTTGTGGAAGAGGTCTATTATACCTCTTGCAATTCTATTAACTTTAAATGTTAAATTTAAAAGCCATACCAAAACATAAGGCTATCTTACTAAACTACAAACTTATAGCACATACGCCACCGCCCCCCAGAAATGCGGCAAGCGGGTGTGTATTTAATGAGGATGAAGTAATAAGCCTATTTAAAAATGAAAAATGGTATAATGCCCCCCACCAAAATCTTTACAAGATTTTGACTCCCCCTCAAGGGGGGGAGGAATAAAAAGAGTTTTGCTTTTAAAAAAAGAGAGGTATTGTTATGTAGTAGTAGTTGTGGAATAGGTCTATTAATACAACTAATCCTTAGTTAAAATTTATTGTTATATCATCATCGACGAGCCAGCTTTCAGCACTTCTTGTTGTTGACTGGAGTCTTTGTTTTTTTGCCCATTGCCCTCAGCTGTTTGTACATTCAAAAGATTTTTAGCGTCGTATTGATTGTTCATGCTGTTTATATTAAGATTCGAGCCTCCTTGGCCTTCTGGTTGAATAGATGAAACTTTTGCTTTAAGCATTTTATAACCTTCATAACAACCATAAATTACGGCAATTGCGACTAGTACAGCAATGGATGCAAGTACTCCTACTAGAACACTTTGATCAAGATTAGTTTGAGGACCCACTGCAATACCTGGTTGTACGGACTTGAAATTTCCGATTACGCCTTTAAAGTTTTCGGATGTTAGCTTTGTACCATCAAAATTGCTTATTTTAAGATTTTTTACCAAATTTCCATCAGCATTTTTAATTTGTATAAGGGTAATTGTTGATGGTTGTTTAAAAACTGCAATGCTCATTTTTGAAAAATCAGCTGCCTCATTACCAAAATCTATTACGCTATTCTCGTTAAATCCATCAAGCTCTGTAGCTTTTGTAATTACATATTCTTTTTTAGTTCCGTCGTTTGCCCAGTTGCTTGGCATTTTATAAACATTATTTTCTGAATTTAGTGAAGTATATTTGCTAATCCAGTATGTAAATTGTGAAGCACCAGCATTTTCGTAAAAATTGCCAGGAGCGTAAAAAGATTCTGGATCTATAAGTTGTGTAAAAGGCTTTGTTTTAAATATATCGCTAAATGGTACAAAAGAGTCATTACCAAAAACAAATTGATTTTGCGACAAATCGTTAATATTTACTCCTGCATTATTGTCTGATTGAAGCAAATAGTTATGTATATTATTTCCTTGAGAATCGTTTATTTGCAAAATTAAAGATGGCTTACCATTGGAATCAAAAACTCGCCTTAAGCTAAATACATTACCATCTTTATTGTAACTTTCAAGGTTCATTTTAAAATCCAATGGATTTTTGATATCAAGAAGAGTATTTTTACCACCATTTAATCCATTTGATGCAAAATGAGTCTGACCAGGGGCAACTGAAATTGCTTGATTTTTAAAATTAGGTAATAAAGTGTTATTGTAAAACTTTTCATTTTCATCCAAATTTGTATTATATGTAAGTTTATTACCCTTATCATCCATATGTATTTAAAAAAAATAATAAAAAAAAGATAAATTTTTACTTATTAATAAATTATAGCCTAAGTGTATTTAAAAGTCAATAAGTTTTTTAAATATTCTACATTTTTAGTATATTACTGTCTTATAACTTCAAGCTTTGAAATGATTATTTTTGCAAAATAATCGTATTCAACATTGCAAATGTTGTTTGTGTTTTGGTCTAGGTTTTGTAAGGTTGTGTTTTGCCAAGTGTGGGGAATTATGCAAACTTCAAAAGAACTTCTTATTACATTATTAATTGTTAATGCAACCCCGTCTATACAGATGGAGCCTTTTTTGATTAGGTATTTAGAGTTTTTTGATGAGCATTCAAAATTTAAAACAAAGCTATCGCCAAGGCTTGATTTTGATTTAAACTTAATGGTTTCGTCAATGTGTCCAGTAACTATATGCCCCCCTAGTTTTGAAGATGCAAGCAGGGCAAATTCAAGATTGACAATCGTACCTTCGTTTAACAGTATTATTGTTGTTTTTGAAGATGTTTCGTGAGAGACAAAAAACTCAAGACTTTTTTTTGCCAAATTAATTTTAACTACAGTAAGGCAGATACCGTTTATTGCAACGGAGTCGCCTATGTTGCAAGATGTAAATCCTGAATCGGTTTTAGAATCTTTTTGCGGAAGGCATTTGACTTCAATAAGTCTTGAATTGTCTGCAAGAGTTTTGTTTTGTAGGATAAGACCTGAAGAGTAAATTATGCCAGTGAACACTTTTAGAGAAATTATTTATTATTGATTAATTTTTGTTTGCAATGGCGGGATTGACGGGACTTGAACCCGCGGCCTTCTGCGTGACAGGCAGACGCTCTAACCAACTGAGCTACAACCCCAATGTGCAATATTTATCTACATTTATCAATTGTAAATAAAGTGTGATAATTCTAACACCCATTTACACCTTGTCAAGTCTTTTCAAAAAAAATATCAAAGTTTTACACCTCCATGTAGCTAAGACCTTTAAACTAAAGGTTTTAAACTTTACTCTAACACCATTTGCACTAATCCGAAAGAAAGTTAAAAGGTAAAGTCTCGTCAATATTACATTCAAGCTCGATGGGAATTATTTTTGTATTTGGTAATATGTATTTAATTTTTACAAAATCTTTATAGGTTGTTATAACTGTATTTTGTTCAGTTAGGGTTTCAAGCTTTTGCACATCATCAATAGAATATCTGTAGTGATCGGCAAAGTTAATTGTTTTTGTTAATTCTATCCCTTTTTGCTCCAGCGATGAGTAAAATTTTTGATGTCTTGCAAGTCCGCAAAATGCTATTACTTTTTTTTCAAATATAGACTTAGGTATTGCAATTGATGTCTGTGCCATAAATTTATTTTGCATTTTGTTAAAAAATTCTGGATTGATAACAAGATTGTCTTTTGGCAGCAAAATGATATTTGCATGATGTTTTATGTTTAAAGATAAAGCTCTAAATGGACCAGCCGGAAAGAGTAATTTATTTTTATAGTCAAGCATGCCATCCCATGTTAATATTGTTGTTTCGCACTTAACTTTCATTCCGTGTAATCCATCGTCCATGATTACAACATCAAAACCTTTGGAGTTAAAAACCTGTAAATCCTTAATGCTAGAATATACAAAAGTTGGAGCATAGTTTGAGAGTAAAACAGCCTCATCGCCGTATTCGTAAGGGTTGGATTGTGGAGTTAAACTAAAAAAGCCTTTTTTTGACCTTCCGTAACCTTTGGTTAAAAAGCAAGGTTTTAATCCTTGTTTAATAGTTAGTTTTGCTAAGGCTATGCAAACTGGTGTTTTGCCTGAACCACCCATAACAACATTACCTACGCAAATGGTTTTGCTTTGTAGTTTAACTTGCTTGCCAAGATATTTTTTACAAGCCTTGACACTAAGATATGCAGTGTAATACAAAATGCTAAATACCGACAAAATGGTAACAAATGGATAATCGTAGTATTTTATTTTATACCAAAACCTTGGAGTTTTAAACATAGTCATTCAACAAAACATATTACTCAATACCAAACTGAATCGTCTCCATTATAATCAACGCCCCAAGCCGAGGCGTTATTAGGTGTTATATCCTGACAGGCATAGTATCCAGTAAACTTTACCGTGCTACTCCTTAAATCTTTTACGCCTTGAGAGAGAAATTTTTGACTTTGATCTAAGCAGTGCACATAAAGCAAGTGTGCAACGTCGCTTTTGTAGGAGTGTTCGTCACTGTAAAAACTTGATTGATTAGGGGTTAGCTGAAAGCTTTGTGTGGCTTTGTTTGGAACCATCTGAACCTTGTCTATTGTTGTTCTAAACTCTCTTTTGTCGTAACTAAAGCAATATCCTGACCAGCAATATACACCAGCTGGACTGTTTTGAGTCGCTGGAGTGTCGTTTACCACTGATGATTGTTGGCTTCTTAACGCTAAATAAGCTGAAGAATTATCGCACCTTAAATTAATAGATTGTTCGTTTAAAAGCAAGCTTGAAAAATATAAGCTACTACTATCGTTATCTTTTATTTTGTTTGGATAGTCTTTTTTTAAGTTTTCTACTATTTCATTGGATGTGCCTGTGGCTAAGGTTAGATAGGAATATTCGTCACGAACATCGCCACACCAGCGAAGTGGAATCAGGTCTGTGGCAGGCGATGCATCGGTAAGAACCTGTCCATTTACAGAGCCATCGTCGCCATATCTATACATTCTTGTTGTGCCATAGCTTGTTGTTATATCCCCGCTGTCAAAGCCATTGCCATTTGATGCGTTCATGGCAACCGCCAATGCCAAGGAGTTTGGATTTATTGTTATTCGGTAAAGTTTTTGGTTTGCATTTTTTATATTGTCGGTAATATTACCTCTAGAATCAAAAACTCCAATAGCAACTTTTATCCACTTGTGGCAATAAATAGAATTTGACCAAGAGCCATTTTGACAGGTTGACAAAATACATTTACCACTAATCTTGCTATTTGGACATGGGTTAGAGTAGTCGCCAGCAGGCTCAATGTTGTTATTTGTAGATGTATCGCAGGTTAGATAAATACTTTCACCCTCCATAAATGTTGTTTTTGTACCGCTATAAGGTTTGACATATTCGTTAAAAAGTTTACCTTGCTGACTGTAGGTGCCTGTAAATGGGTCTGACATGCAGTTTTTAAACGCTCTGTAAGGGGTTGGTGTTTTTGTTAATTGAGCTTGAGTTGCCTTGTTCCATTGTCCGTTCATACAGATTGGTTGAGTTGGTGAGTTGTATCCTAAAACTGGCTTTAAAGGAAATGCTTTGCCGTTTTCAACATAAGGGCTAGTTGAACTTCTTGTATTGAAGTCGTTTAGGTCTATAGACTTAAAATCTATTAAGTTTTTTAAACTTGTTGTACTGCACCACTGGTAGTTTTGTACGCAATTGCCATATTCTTTATCAAACATTCCATTTTCAAGGGCCAGTGCCTCGTAGCTTGTAGAGTTTGTTTGAATAAATCCATAATTTAATGTATTACACTTAACGCTTACAATTGTACCTTCAGGTACTGTACTTGATGGTAATAAAAAAACATAATTTGATGTTTGCGAGTACCTTGCATAAACCGAAACATTGGCACCAGATGTTAATCTTGACAGACTTACAAATCTGCGACATTTATCAAGTGACGAAAAGTTTATTCTGCCACTTATTACGGTGTAGGTTTTTTGAGAAGAATAATTACTGCTTGAATCAACAAAATAATAATTATTCATACATTTTGCGGTTATGCTTTCACCTTCCTTTATTTTTATATATTGCGTAGCTTTGCCGCTTGAGTCTTTAAGTAATGTGCCGCCAGTAATTTTTGCATTTGAAATAGAATTTATATTTATTGTGATGGATTTTTTTATACTCGCACTAAGTAGGCTAGGGGTTGCAATTGGTTTTTCGTCATTAACACTAGGCTTTGGCTTGCACCCTATTATCTTATCTCCAATCCATTTGCCATTTTTACACATTGCAGGTTTTTCGGGTGTCATAAATCTTTCAAAGCCAAAAGGACACTCAAGTTGCATCATGTTTGATGTGTAGCTATTTAAATAATTATCTGGAAGGGGGTAGGTGTTTAAATTGACAAAAGTTATATCACCGTTAAAACATCCAGCTTTTCTACAAAATGCTTGGCCAGAAAAATCTGAAATACCAAAAGTTCCGTTTGTTTTACAAATTGCTATTAATTGTTTTTTATAACTTCCATCGGAATCTGTAAAACTAAACTCATCACCCCCTGATGATTGACAAGATAGTTTAATTTTATCAAATGGATCTACGATTTCATTTGATAGTATATTTGTATTTAAAACTCTACCGTCTAGGGTTGCAGTTGCGTTAGTTATTTGTGAAATGGAACTTACCTTACACTTTTTCACGCATTTTGGAATTGTGTTAAAAATTTTACCCCCAATATCTTTGTATAGTAGTCCATCAAGGCATCTTATGTTAAAGCTTGATGAGTTACTATTTATTGTATTATCGTAGTAATCATTGTTGCAATTAATTGTATAAAGTTGATTGCTTGATAATGTTGCGCTGCCGTTAGAGGTAGCTTGAAAATCGGTTGTACTGCCAAGCGTGCCATCGCCTTTATTGCATTGTATCGAGGTCTTATTGCACCCCCTGTAGCCACTTAACAAACCATCCGATCCGCATACAACTTCGTAATTGTCGTACATTACATTGTTATTTTGAAAGCATTGTACTGTAAGTTTTTGATTTGGAAAGATAGAGCTAATTGCCAAAGTATTGTCGTTTTGTACAACGAGGGTTTGATTGTAATAAATTTTTGTCGTTAGTGGATTGATGTTTTTTAAAGACTCTAAGCTGCATTTGTTTGTGCATGTGTAGTCAGTAAATTCCTCAGTTGTCAAGGGAGTTCCTTTTTGCGATTTGTAAGATAGGACTCCGTTTGAACAGCTTGCTAAAAATCCAGTTTCCTGTGTGTTTAATATTGCATAACCTTGTTTACATTCAATTAAAGTATCCGTGATTCCGTTTGAAATTGATGTCACTTTAAAGTTTCTATCTGTTGGTAATGGGCAGGATGAAGGAATACACTTGGCAAGTCCGCTAACAATGTTATTTTTACATGACAGATTAAAGATTGTTGGAACAGATTCATTCTCGGATGTTATTTGTACTTCGTTTTCAACAGGATTAAGTGTATTACATGTTGAATTATTATCGGAACAGTAACGCTTGTTTGTTGTTGTGACTTCTATTTTTTTTGTCCTTGTGTTTGTGTAGGTACATGTTTTTGTAGTGTGAGTTTGGGCTAAGTTAGTAAAATACTTAACTTTTTTATTACCTATGTAAAAAGAATTATCAATGTTTAATGAATTTATTGTAGAATTTTGATTCAAAATGGTAATCCCAAGATATCCGCATCCAGCTTGCGAAGAGCAATTGTCTCTTTCTGTACAATACGAATTATTAATTATATAGTCAAATGACCAAACATCACAAGACGGTATTTTTATAACCTCTTTGGTTACAGCTCTTGATATAATTGAATCACCTACATTAACATTTGCAACTATGTCTTCAGTAATGACTTCAAATATCGTCAAGTTAGGTACTGGATTAGGATTTATTAGAGGATCCCAGTCAACCTCTCTAACTCTTGTTTCGCATGTTTTTATCAAGCCATTTTCAGTGATTTCTTGCGATTTAGTCTCGATATAACCAGCCGTGCAGGATCTACGATTTGCAGTATCCGTTCTTACCCCTATGTCCAAGTCGTCACTTGTGGAGCTAAAATTTCCATCATCACTAATTTTACAATCAAAATCAGATGGCAGGCTTGAACTTGAAGTTACTTCAACCTCAAAGCCACTTAAACAATTAACTGTTGCGGACTTGCCATCAATTATACCTATGTAGTCTTTTTTTTCGTAATCGGTATTTTTAAGATTGTTATTTTCATTTTTTAACTTACATCCCTTAGTGCATGTTTCGCTTGTTGGTTGGGTATTTTTGATAAAGTAAGATGGCGAGCTTGTTGTTGCTGGTACATAAGAGCATATAAGCTTAATTCCTGTTTTATTTGGATCGGATGCTGGTAAAAATCCATCCTTACACCCAATATAACCGTATATATCAGATACTGGATAAGAGTTAAGATTACGCAAAAAAATCAGCTTGTTGTCGTAGACTGTATTTGCAAGAAAGTCGTTATTTCCACCATCCCAAATAAAACAACCATCATTGTATACACATGTTGGTATTGCGGTACTTGCGCTTTCGGCCTGAGCGCTTGCAGCATAAGATCCTTGCCCAGTATTCCACTTAGGCTTAAATAAGTTACCATCCATAAATGATACAATTGGATCATTAAGAACGAGCTTAGTGCTGGTTGTAAGAGCTGCATTAACGCTAACTGAACAGAGCATATCAATTTTGTTGTTTATCAATTTGCTTTGAAAACCATATGTTAAGTTGTAAGCAAATCCAACTGGGTTACCAATTGTTTTTACTTGAGAATAGCTGTCCTTTCCCTCAAGTAAAGCTTTACAGGAAAGTGAAAAATTTGATGTAAAGCTTTTTTGATTAGTTGTTTTTTTGTAGTTTGGGTAGCTATTTGGATCCAAATCAATTTGACTCAGATTGTCGCCAGTCAAATCTGTCATTGCAAAAGAGTAGGTTTTAGTTAATTGGCTTTCAGGATTGTCGTCAGTTTTTGCTCCACAAATTAATCCGCTATAGTATTTTGATTCTGGATTATTGGTATCGTAATTATTTATAGTTATTATCTCGCCAAGAGTTGGAGATGCACAATAAGACCTAGAGCTTGTAAAAAATAATGTTATGCAGGCGATAGTGTAAATACTAAATCTTAAACCAAAAAGCACTATTAACTCAAAATACTAATTTTAAAAACTTACAATCTTTACTCGCAAACTCTGTTGCGATTGTAAAATAACACTAAAATATCTGAGACCTGTGGTCATTTTTTATAATATTTTAAAACTTTTCATAAAAAACTTTATTTTTAAAATTTTAATTTTACAATGTTTTTATCTTTTATTATTGCAGTAAATTTATAATTTGTTATGAGCCACAATATTCACCCCACAGCTATCATTGGCAGGGATGTTAAGATAGGCTCGGATGTTCATGTAGGTCCTTTTTGTAATATTGATGGCAGGGTTGAAATTGGCGATGGTTCAAGGCTAATTTCTCATGTCTGTATTTTTGCGGGATCTAGTGGTTTTACAAAAATTGGAAAATCAAACATTTTTCACCCTTTTACCTGCATAGGCAACCTTCCTCAAGATTTAAAATTTAAAAACGAGGAGAGCTTTCTGGAGATTGGTGATAATAATGTTTTCAGAGAAAATGTTACAGTTCACATTGGTACCGAGGCGGGTGGTTTTTACACAAAAATAGGATCCGGTAATCTTTTAATGGTTGGCACGCACATTGCCCATGATGTTGTAATGGGTGATAACAATATTTTATCCAACTGCGTTGGCGTTGCTGGACATGTAAGAATTGGTAGTAGGGTTGTAATCGGTGGAATGACTGGCATCCATCAGTTTTGTCAAATTGGTGATGTTGCAATGATAGGCGGAGCCTCGGCTTTAAGGGGTAATGTTCCACCATTTTCAATGATAATTGGCGACTCTATACGAGGGGTTAACATTATAGGTATGACGAGAAAGGGTTATAATAAAACCGATGTTAATGTTATGATGAAGATATTTAGAAGGTTGTTTATTACTTCCTCAGATGATAACTTTAACAAAAGACTTATTGAGTTAAAAAAAGATTATAGCAATATACCAGTTGCAAATGAATTTTTTGATTTTGTTGACGCGGCTAGTAATAGTAAAATGAGTTTATGCAGGGGTAGAGATTTTGAATAAAAAAATGTTTATGCAGGGTGTCAATCTTTTAAATAATGTTAATAAATACTGCGATACATTTATTGAAAATGTTGATAGTTTTTTGACCCTTAAAACCAAGGATGATAATAAACTTACCAGCGAAATCATTGATTTTATAATCAGCTCCGGCGGTAAAAGAATAAGACCTAGACTTGTATTTTTGTGCTTTAAGGCATGTCTTGCCCATCTTAATGTTAAGGATGAGGATTTAGAGATTGCAACTTCAAACCTTGTAAAAGCAGCATCGGTAATAGAGTTAATACACACTGCAAGCCTACTACACGATGATATTATAGACGAGGCGACAAAAAGAAGGGGGAAGAAAACTGCAAATACAATCTGGGGTAATAAGGAGGTTATACTAGTTGGTGATTATTTGTTTGCAAAAAGCTTTAGTCTTATTTCGGAACTTAAAAATCTTGAGCTTGTAAATTTTTTATCATCGGCGTGCTTAGAGCTCACAATGGGTGAGGTTAAGCAGCTCTGTGCCCGAAGCATAATTAATGTTAGCATTGCAGAATATGATAATATAATTTATCAAAAAACTGCAAGCCTCTTTGAGTGCTCAGCTAAGATAGGCTCTTTTATTGCAGCTGACTTTGCTAGCAATAATTGCAATAATCTTGATAACAACATAATCAAGTCCTTTGCTAACTTTGGCATGTATATAGGTAAGGCGTTTCAGGTGGTTGATGACATTCTTGATTACGACAGCAACTTTAGCCTGTTTGGCAAGGATGTTGGTCGTGACTTTTTAGAGGGCAAGATAACTCTACCAATTATTTTGGGCTTTGAAGATGAGTTTATTTTAAATACATTTAAAAACAAGGATTTTACCGATAAGTCGTTTAAAGATGTCTGTAAAATTTTACAAAACAAAGGCATTTTGCAAAAGGCAAGGCACAATGCTAAGGAATTAATAGATAGTGCAATTTTCAGTCTTGATGGCATTAAACACAGCCCTCAAAAACAAATGCTAAGCGATCTAGCTAACAGTCTTGCAAAAAGAATAAGTTAGGTTGTCAAAAGTAAACATTTTTTATTTTTTTTTATAAAAATACAAATATCTTACAAAGCTGTTTAATTGGATAAAATCCGCAGTCTTAATATTTATCAATACCCCTTTCTCTTTCAAATATATTTGTATTGATGGCTATAAAATCAAATATATTATACCAAATTCAATTAAAAATTAGTTGTATTAATATATCTGTAAGTACATTTTACATCCCCCCTCAGGCTCGCCACGCCAGCTGCCTTTAGGCAGCAGGGGGGGGTGGCGTGCGAGCCTTGCTTTGCAGAGATTTTTGTTTTTAAAAAAGAGAGATATGTCATGTAGATAATATTGTTATGTAGTTAGGGTTATGGAATAGATCTAATATTAACTTTGAAAGCGATGCAAAAACATAAAATAGAGCTCTTTGGGATTCTATTAACTTTAAAAGCCATGCCAAAACATAAAGCTACCTTACTAAACTAACACACCCGCTTGCCCCAATTGGTTAAAAAGTGCCAGCTGGGGGCGAGGGCGTGTGTGTTTAATGGATAAGCCTCTTTAGAAACGGGAAATGGTAAAGAGCCTTAAAAAATAGTATAGATGCTGCTACAAAAAAGCCTAGCTAAGCATATCTTTAACCTTTACAATTGAAGGCATAAGCTTTACATCCCCGTATGTTGAAAGTGTAAGCTCTTTGCCATTAACTACATCGGCAACAAAGTTCCTGATGTCCTCGGCGGTTAGCTTTGTGTAGTTATTTAGGGTTTCGTCAAAAGGTACATCTCTGTTGTAAATTAACTGATTAAACAGTGCGGTCTGTGCCCTTGATGTTGTGGACTCAAGGCTCATTAACCTATGAGCTTTTATTTTGGTAATAGTTTTATTGACCTCCTCCTGCGATATGTCATTGCTTGCTTTTTTTAGCTCGGTGCAAATTGTTTTGGTTAAAAGTTCCAAGTTTTGCGGTGATGTGCCAGCGTATATAGCAAACATTCCAGCATCTTTATATGTTGAAGAACAATCTGATATTGTATAGACGAGTCCAAGCTTTTCACGAACTTCCTGAAAGAGTCTTGAAGACATGCCTCCAAGCATTATGTCACTTAAAACATCAAGCTTAAATCTATTTTCATCGTGGTACGAAACTGACTTAAAACCTATGGTGAACTGCACCTGCGATAAATTACTGTTTTGCACATTATATTCCCCGCCTTTGTAATCTGCCTTTTCCTGCTGCACCTTGTTAGCAGGCTTTAAGTTTGTAAAATATTTTTCACTAAGGCTCACAAGATCCTCGTGCTTAATATTGCCAGCTGCCGAAATAACCATGTTACCAGCATTATATTTTGTACTAATGTAGTGATTAAAATCATCTCTTTTAAAGCTTTTAATGTTTTCGGCACTACCAAGAATCATTCTACCCATTGATTGCTCCGGAAAGGCAGTTTGCATAAAATAATCATAAATTATGTCATCGGGCGTGTCAAGGCTTGCTGCAAGTTCCTGAAGTATAACCCCTCTTTCCTTTTCTATCTCGCCCTCAGGAAAGGTTGAGTTTTGCAGTATGTCAGACAAAAGACTAATGCCAGTTTCAAGGTGTTCTTTTAAAACCTTTACATAGTAGACTGTTTTTTCCTTAGATGTAAAAGCATTCATGTATCCGCCTATGTCTTCAATTTCTCTTGCTATGTCAAGATAGGTTCTTTTTTGAGTACCTTTAAAAGCCATATGTTCTAAAAAGTGAGATATGCCGTTTTGCTCGCTACTTTCATTAACAGAACCTATATATGTACCAACCGAAATTGTTACTGTTTCAACATCCTTCATTTCGTCACTAACAGCTCTAAAGCCGTTGTCAAAGTTTTTTATTTTTACAGCCATAATTATAAAATTACAAAAAATTACTACACAACAAAATAGAATTTAAGATAAAGATTTTTATTTACAAGTATTGAGTGATAATTAAATAATTTTTATTGCAATTGAATTGCAAAGCTTTTAAAAATATCACATATTTAATATGTTATATTGCACTTAGTAAATACAAAAACAATGAAAACTTCAACAACAAATAATAAGCCATCGGCTTTGTCTCTTGGGCCTGTTAGAGGTTCTAGTAAATATTATGTTTCGGATCTTAAGGTTCCATTTAAAAAAATACAGCTTACAAAAGGTGCGGAGAGGGACTTTTTTTTAACCTACGATACATCTGGGGTTTATACACAGGATGATGCGACCGAAAGTGTCAACCTTCGTAAAGGTTTAACTCAGATACGAAAGCAATGGATACTTGACAGAGGTGATGTTGAGGAATACAAGGGCAGAGAGGTAAAACCAGAGGATAATGGTGTTACTGCATCTGTAAAATCTAGTGTTGAGCAGTTTGATTTAAGCTGGTTTAAACCTCTTAGAGCAAAGGCTGGTAAGACCCCAACTCAAATGTGGTATGCAAAAAATGGCATCATTACAAAGGAGATGGAGTATGTTGCAATTAGGGAAAACCTTGCAAGGGATATTTTGCAAAAGGAGAGAAAATTTGGTAGGGCTCAGGGTGGCGAGTCTTTTGGGGCTAGGCTTCCTGACTTTGTAACTCCTGAATTTGTGCGTAGCGAAATAGCTGCCGGCAGGGCAATTATCCCTCTAAACATCAATCACAGTGAGGCAGAGCCTATGATTATTGGGCGAAACTTTTTAGTTAAAATTAATGCAAATATTGGCAACTCTGCAATTACATCCAGTGTTGACGAGGAGGTTGAAAAAATGATATGGGCAACAAGATGGGGTGGGGATACCGTTATGGATCTGTCAACCGGCAAGAATATACATAATATTAGAGAGTGGATTATAAGAAACTCCCCAGTGCCAATTGGCACAGTGCCAATTTATCAAGCTCTTGAAAAAGTAGGCGGCGTAGCCGAGGACTTAACTTGGGAAGTGTACAAGGATACTCTAATAGAGCAGTGCGAGCAGGGGGTTGATTATTTTACAATTCATGCTGGGGTGAGGCTGCCTTACATTCATTTAACCGAAAATAGAATGACGGGCATAGTCTCCCGTGGGGGTTCGATTATGGCCAAATGGTGCCTGTCCCACCACAAGGAGAACTTTTTATACACAAACTTTGAGGAAATCTGTGAGTTAATGGCTAAATACGATGTTTCATTTAGCTTGGGTGACGGTTTAAGACCGGGTTCGATAGCTGATGCAAACGATGCGGCTCAATTTGCCGAGCTTGAAACATTAGGCGAGCTTACCAATATTGCTTGGAAGCACGATTGTCAAGTGATGATAGAAGGCCCAGGCCATGTACCTATGCACTTAATTAAGGAGAATATGACAAAGCAACTAGCTCACTGCGGCGAAGCTCCTTTTTATACCTTAGGGCCACTTACAACTGACATTGCACCCGGTTACGATCATATTACATCTGCCATAGGCGCTGCTATGATAGGCTGGTACGGCACTGCAATGCTTTGCTATGTTACCCCAAAAGAACACCTTGGCCTACCAAACAAAAAAGATGTAAAGGACGGCGTAATTACATATAAAATTGCGGCTCACGCGGCTGACCTTGCAAAGGGGCATAAGGCTGCTCAGGCTTGGGACGATGAGTTATCGCATGCAAGATTTGACTTTAGATGGGAAGATCAGTTTAATCTATCCCTTGATCCTGATACTGCAAGGGAGTTTCATGACGAAACATTGCCAGCACAGGGGGCAAAGGTTGCACATTTTTGCTCTATGTGCGGGCCAAAGTTTTGCTCTATGAAGATAACTCAGGATGTAAGAGAGTACTCGCAAAAAAAACGCGAAGCAGAGCAGGGCATGCAAGAGATGAGTAAAAAATTTAAAGAGTCTGGAAGCGAGGTTTATGTAAAAAAAGATGATGATATTGGGTAGGCATTAGTTACAAAATATTTTAACATCTAAATATTTTAATGTTATGAAAATTGAAGAAAATTTGAATACCATTGTACACGGTAATTGTCTTGAGGTTATGGAGCGGATGCCAAGTGAATCGTTTGATATGATATTTGCAGATCCTCCATATTTTTTATCAAACGGAGGAATTACATGTAAAAATGGTGAGGCTGTTAGTGTTAACAAGGGTAAGTGGGATGAATCAATGGGGGTTGAGAAAAATCATGAATTTAATCTTTTGTGGTTAAGGGAGTGTCAAAGAGTGTTAAAAAAAGATGGAACGATTTGGGTTAGTGGAACACATCATGTTATATTTTCAATAGGTTTTGCAATGCAGCAGCTTGGTTTTAAAATTTTAAATGATATTGCTTGGGAAAAGCCAAATCCCCCACCAAATTTAAGCTGCAGATACTTTACCCACTCAACTGAAACTATCATCTGGGCTGCAAAAAATAGTAAATCAAAACATCTATTTAACTATGACAAAATGAGGGTTATAAATAATGGTAAACAGATGAAAACTGTGTGGTCAATCTTACCGCCAAAAACAGAGGAAAAGGCTCAAGGAAAACATCCTACACAAAAACCAACCGAGCTAATTACAAGGTGTATATTAGCTTCAACAAACGAGGGAGATTTAATATTCGATCCCTTTGCTGGCAGTTCTACAACGGGAGTTTGTGCAATTAAAACTAATAGAAACTTTATCTGCATAGAGCAAGATGCTGAATATGTTGCCCTTGGTAAAAAAAGATTAGATTGGATTACTAACAATATTTTGATATAGCATGAAAAAGCACGATGCTTTGCAAAAGTTAGGGTTGTTGAAGGGGGTGGATATTAGATCTTTAGCCTCTGATTATGAAGTAACAGTTTGGAAAGGCGATAAGATTAATAAAGGATGGTTTGGTCATGTTATTGAAAGATATTTGGGCTTGCCAATAAACTCATCTCAATCGCCAAATTTTGGATCTTGGGAACTCAAAACTGTTTCAATGAAGACATTAAAAAATGGACAAATAGTACCCAAGGAAACAATGGCAATAACGATGATAGACCCTTTTAATGTTAAAAACACACCTTTTGAAGAAAGTCATTTATTCGCAAAGTTGCAAAAAATGGTTATATGCACTCGTTTGTTTGATAGTAAGTTAGAAGAGAAATCTATTTTACTTGATGTTATAGAATTTGATTTGCAAAATCACGCACTACTATCTCAAATTAAAAGCGATTACGAATTAGTTAGACAAACTATAATAAAGGATGGTTTTGAAAAGCTCAGCGGTAAGATGGGAGTCTTTATTCAGCCCAGAACAAAAGGGGCTGGTCATGGCTCTGTATCTAGAGCTTTTTATGCAAGAACATCTCTACTAAAACTCATTATTACCAAAAAGCCTGACTAATAGACCTCTTCCTTAACCCCTCCCCTCTTAGGGGAGGCTGGGTGGGGTTTTGACAGAGCTTAAAAAATATACTTTAACATCCCCATCAAACACACACGCCCGCTGCCTTTAGGCAGCTGGGGGGCGGGGGCGTGTGTGTTAAGTTTAGTAGAGTTTAGTAAGGTATTTTATGTTTTTGCATAGCCTTTAAATTAAACATTTAAAGTTAATAGAATTAAAGGTAGTATAATGTATATTCTCCACCCAACCTACCCCAAGAGGGGAGGAGTTATGTAGGAGGTCTAGTAAAGTCAATTTGCAAATGCGATTACATCAATCAGCCTATTTAGAAATGATAAATGGAATAGACCTCTTCCACAACCCCAGCTACACAATAATCTTGACTAAATTTATTTCAAACAAACCTCTCTGCAATATAAGGCTCGCACGCCACCCCCCCATGCCAGCTAAAGCTGGCTGGCGTGGCGAGCCTAATGAGGATTAATCGGGATGT
>CAMDBF010000026.1 GCA_945889175.1 Rickettsia typhi | reverse complement strand
GTAAAACTAGTTAGTTGAGGAATAGGAATAATGCTATTGCTTGCATTTGGATCATTGATGTCAGTATTGTTGCCAAAGGTAGAATTGCCAAAGGTACCGTTGCCAAAGGTAGAATTGCCATAGGTACCGTTGCCAAAGGTAGAATTGCCATAGGTACCGTTGCCTTTTGGATTTTCTGGTGGTTGTGGGATGGGGTCAGAGCTATTAGGTAGACAATACTCTACTAATTTGATAACTCCTACCACTGTTACTCCTACCAATCCTACTCCTACTGTGCCAATCAATCCTCCCACTATCTTCTTTCCGCAAGGCGTTAAACCATTCCACCAGCCAGCCTTTCTTCCTCCTGCAGATCGTCTTTTTTCTACAACTCCTCTTGTAAGTAAGTTTCTCTGAGTATTTTGCTTTATTTCATTATGTTCTCTTTCATCTACTTCTGTATTAGGATATCTTTGACCAAATTGGTTATGAGCTGGGTCAAAAACTTGGTCTGGGTCGCTAGCATGATTATCATGTTCAATATTTTGGTCTCCATCTGATCCTGTATTTCCTCCTGTTATGATTTGTGTATAAAGTAATCCTCTATTACTTTCTTGCGTTCTTTCATCTGTTTCTGTATTCAATACATTAGGATCCGATTGGTTACGAGCTGGGTCAAAAACTTGACCTGTGTTGCTAGCAAGAAGCGCATTTTGAATATTTTGCCTTCCGTCCACTCCTGCATTCAATGTGGGATGTTGGAAATTGTCTCCATCATTCCCATTCGAAGATACACCTTCTTCTCGATAATATTGGTCACTCGATAAATCAGCTGAGGATCTGTCACTAGGAAGATGATAATATTCTCCTCCCCTTCCTACAAGATTATCTAATCCATTTTGGATGGATATCCCATTTACTCCATCGTCATTCCCTCTATTCTGTTCATTATTAGCACCTGCATCTTCTTGTGTTTGAAGAGTAAGATTGTTAACAAAATCTTTATTACCTTGAGGGTATTGTATCTCACTTTCATCCTCACTGCCGCTACGATCTCCTACTAGATTTTTATTACTGTGATCATCATCTAGATCTGAGTAATTATCGATTATACCTCCTAATGATTTTCCATCTTCACTTTGAGATTTTTTATCTTCCTCTGATTGCAATATTTCTACCTTGAGAGGTAAAATTTTCCTCTCTTCATCATCTTGATTTTTCGCAGTATCCAATAAATGGTTGGCAATCGTATTGACTTTACTCTCACTTTGGTTGCCTTGTGCATTGATATCTGAATCGTTATCAAGATAGGAGCCCATTATTGCCGATGTTGCATCTGAAGGGTTTTTATTGACCGTTTCTGGACCATGGCTAGAATCACTAGCTAAACTTTTTATTTGCGATGGACTAACTGAAATGCCATAAATATCTATTTTTAAATCTTTTGCCATCTCAGTAATCAATGTGAGAATCGATGTTTTTATTAATTGAAGGTCTTGATTGGTAATTCCTTCAGTAGCAATCTCAACAGTACCTTCATTATTCACCGATTCTTGGTTGAAACCTTCTTGGTCAGTAATTTCAACAACAACTTGCTGTTCATGAGTATTACTTTGTATATCGGCATTTATATTATTCGCATATGTGCCAGTTGGAGCCAAGACTGATGTAGTACCTTCATCAAATAATTCTTCTACAATCGATAATGTATATTCAGGAGGTGAAGCATGGATATTTAACTGCTTAGAACTTGCAAGAATTAATTGCTTTTTGTTTGTTGTTGATAATTTTTCTTGCATGCCTTCCTCCGCAATCCGCCTGTATTTTATTATTCTTGTATAAACTTTGTTAACATGCGTATCATTATCTTTTATTGTATAACTTAATTTTTGTGTTGTTTGATCTTTACCAAATACCTCTCTTCCTATTTTCCAAAGAGAAGTTGTGCCAAAACTATCTATGTCTTCTGGAGTCATGCTTAATTCATTTATATTTGCATTATTCATTTTTCCAGCTACCTGGGAAGCTAAACAAGAATAGAATAATAATTGCTTGGGTTTAGATTGTGAAGCTATCTTTTGGAAGATATTGTTGATTAATGTTTTGTTGCCTTGATTTTCTTTCGTGTTATCTTTTCGTTGTGGAAATATTATGTCTTGAAGATCTTTAAGTATTGTCGGGATTTTGTCAGAATTATATTCAATAGTGCATTGAATATAATTGCCTTTGGATTCTTGTTTACATGCTAAAGCTTGAAGGGATTTATTTTGTTTATCGTACTTAAAAATAATAGTTTGGTGAGGTTGGTCGCCGTATTGAAATAATTTGTATGTATAATTATTAGCAGAAGGAGAACTAATTGTAGGAGATTTGCGAGAGGGTGAATTGCCTCCACTATATAAGTTTTGAGGGAAATTTTTATTATTTAGTTTGTAATGTGGAGATGCAAATCCTGTGTAATTTTGGTTATTTTGTGAATGAATATAGTCAAATGACTTTTCTCTAGACAAATTGTTCATTTTATTATTTCCTTGTTGAGTACCACTTCGACTCCGCGTTTGTTGATTTTGATATAATTGTGACGATAGTAATTGACTTGAGTCTTGTTTAAATTGATTTGTATTCGAATTTTGAGTATAGATACTTGTTAAGCTTGCATTGCTTGTATTTCTGCTTACTGCTTTGGGGTAAAAGTTAGAATGGTTTAGTGGTGATTTATTATGAGGCGATTGTCCTTTGTCTCTTAGTTGTATATCGCTGTTTTCTGAAATAAAACGTGTAGCATTTCTTGTTGCATTGTGAATAATCTGAGAACCAGATGTTGTCATACGGAGTCTTGTATCTTTCTTAATATTGCCATTGCTATTATTCGATGGAGACTGACCTGCGTTAGGTGTATTCATTTCTGGTCTATTGGATTTGAAATCACTAAGTTGTTTATCTTGAATATGTTTCTTTTCTCCAGACCACAAATTTGATTTACCTCTGAATTCTTCTTCGTCGGTATTAATTGATATATCTAACATTTTAAGCTCTCCTTCTGGAGATTGATATGCTTTAATCTTAGATATAGAACTGTTTCTTTTTTGAAAGAAAGGTTTTTTATTACTAGAGCTATGAGAGTTAAATGTACTTAGTGTACCTGTTTTCTTCTCTTCCCCCGGAGTATTGTTAAATGGGCTTGATTTAGATGGTGTATAGTCTTTTGCTCTTGATGTAGGTACTGTCTTCTTTTGCATAAATATATTGTTAAATAATAATTTGATAGTTTAATAATCGTTATATCTTTTTTTTACAGCCCGCAAGCTGAAAGTTAAATAACTTAATAAAAGATTTTGATTGTATTTAGACTTTATTGTCAAGAAATTTTTTGATTTAAAAAATATAATCTAACTTAATTAAAATGGGCTTTTATATAATTTTTTTTATTTTAATAAAACAATATTTTTTTGATTAAAGTTGATAAATAATAAATCTTTTTTTACAAACTTATAAGTCTTTATGTTTTGGTGAAAATCAATATTTAAAAATTTTTCTTGAAAATAAACAAAATATAAAAATAAAATATCTTAACACTCTTTTGTGAGATAATATAAATTGCGTTCGATATGACAAATTTTAGCGAGGATGTGCAAAAAATCCTAACAAAGACATACCCTGAAAAACCCCTTGATTTTATAAATGAAGTTGAAAGCTTTATTAAGGACGGTCTTAGCTTTGCGGAGGGTAGCGATTTTTATTATAAAATTAATTGGGACAAGAATAAATCTGTCATAAAAATATTGGCTAAGGATTGCCCCTTTATTATTGACAGTATTTTAATTTTGGCAAAAAATTTGGAACTTGTTATAGAACAAATCGTCCACTTTCCCATTGTTGCAACAAGGGATGATAATCTAGTTTTAAAAGCAGTAGAGCCTTTCAATGCAAATGAAATATCTTTTAATACCGAAACTGTAATATTTTTAAACTATTCCCAACTTGATTCTTCTATTGACCTTGAGTTTGAAATTTTAAAAACATTAAAGCCCCTTATTTATGCTGTAAGTGACTGGTTTAATGTTCAGCAAGAGTTAAGCTCTCTTTGGCAAGGACTTGCGCTTATTAAGGCCGAAGATATTGCTAAGCAAAATGAATATAACTACAAAACTCCAAATGAGGTTGTAAGTTTTTTAAAATGGTTAGTTGACGGAGGTTTTGTATTTTTGGGTCTTTCTTGTATTGAAAACAAACAAGTATCAAAATCTTTTGGTATTTTTAAAGCGGGCGAGAGTTATCAAAACTTTGTAAAAGATGATGTCTTGAATAATACTAACTTTTATTTGTTTGACACAACACAGTCCCATCACAGATGCAATATACACAAGGATAGTTTTTTTGATATAGTTAGAATTCAAAAATTTGAAAACCTAAAGCCAGTAGGCGAGTATAGAATTTACGGTCTTTTTACAACAAAGGCTTATAAGCAGGATGTCTTTACAATGCCGCTTGTAAAAAATTGGATTAGCGGACTACTTGAAGAGACAGGTTTTTTGCCTCATAGTTACAATTGGAAGGAATTTGTGTCCTTTGCAAACTCAATACCAAGAGAGACCCTCTTTGATATAGAGTCTAAAGAATTAAAATCTTGGGCTAAGGAGTATTTGGACAACAAAAAGCTTGGTAAAAACTCTGTCTTTGTAAGACTTGATAAATCAAAAAGATTTTACGAAATAATACTTGCCTGCGTTCAGGATGTTAGTCAGCAGGTGCAGTCTAAAATAACTAACATGCTATCCCAAAGTTTTAGCACAGATGTTGAGGCGGAATGCTTTAATGCAAGTGAGGTCAATCATGCTATTATTAAATTTACTGCCGAAATACAGGTTGATAATCTTATTTGGTCACATGACAAATTGATTAGTCTTAAAAACGAAATCTTACTTACAGCATCCGACTGGGATTACGAACTAAAACTTGAAACATCAAAAAATGCAGACTATACAAATTATTTTAAGCAAGGCTTTTTTAGTCAAAACTATAAAAATACAATCTCCCCAAAGCAAGCCTATCAGCATATTAAGCTTATATCTCAAATTGATTCTTTAGGTGGATTTGTATCAAGCCTCAATATTGTCAATCAAGAATTTGGACAGTTTGTCGTTGAGATAATTTCAAAAAGTAATCAAATTACTCTTGATTATATAGTGCCAATTTTGCGTAACTTTAAAATTAAAGTTATATCCTCCGAAACTTTTACTTATACATATAATCAAAAAGATCCATTGGAGGTTACTATAAAACATCTGTTTGTTAAGATTGACAAAATAGATTTTTCAAACTTTGTAACAATAAATAACAATTTTTCTAAATTACTTAACTTAATTATGATGAATAAGTCGGAAGATGGTATTCTAAACTCACTTACAATCACTCCATCAATATCCTTAAGGCATTTAACCGTACTTAGGGCAATTATTAAGTATTTACATCAAGCAAGGTTTCAATATTCTAAAAGAATAGTTGGTGAGGCTTTAGTTGCAAACCCCGACTTTGCAAACAATTTAATTAATTATTTTGAAGCAAAATTTAACCCAAGTGTTCAAAATTCAAGACCTCAAGCTACTCAATCTATTGAGGAAAGACTAAATAGCTACCTTGCTGGCATTGCAAACCAAACTTCGGAGCATGTATTAAATGGTGTTTTAAAAGTATTTAAGGCAATTGTAAGAACAAACTTTTATTTAAACAAGGAGGAAATATCTTTTAAAATTAAATCAACAATGATTCCTTTTTTGCCAAAGCCTGTTCCTTTTGTTGAAATCTTCGTCTATTCGGCGGATTTTGAAGCCATACACTTAAGAGGAGGTAAGGTTGCAAGAGGCGGCATTAGGTGGTCTGATAGAGTTGAGGATTTTAGAACTGAGGTTCTTGGACTTGTTAAGGCTCAAACCGTAAAAAATGCTGTTATAGTACCTGTTGGCTCTAAAGGTGGATTTGTTATTAAGGCTGATACTAGTAAAATGTCGAGAGACGAAAACTTTAATTTTGGTAAAGCTTGCTACGAAAGATTTATATCCTCTTGCCTTGATATAACCGACAACTTTATTAATGGTAATGTTATTAAGCCAAATTTTGTTCTTGAATACGATGGTGATGATCCTTATTTTGTTGTCGCCGCCGACAAGGGTACTGCTACATTTTCGGATACTGCAAATGCCGTTTCGCAAAAATATAACTTTTGGCTTGGTGATGCTTTTGCCTCCGGTGGATCAAATGGTTACGATCATAAAAAAATGGGTATTACTGCAAAGGGTGCTTGGGTTGCCGCAAAAAGACACTTTATGGAACTTGGTATTAATCCTGAGGAAAAAGAATTTACCTGTGTTGCAATAGGCGATATGTCGGGTGATGTATTTGGCAATGGAATGCTAAGAAGCAAAACTATGAAGTTAATTGCCGCTTTTAACCATATTCATATATTTATAGATCCAAATCCAAAGCCTCTACAAAGTTACGAAGAGAGAGTAAGAATGTTTAACTTACCTAGATCTACTTGGATGGATTATGACAAAACTAAAATGTCTCAGGGCGGAGCGGTCTACTCAAGACTTGACGCCGAATGCGAACTTACCCCAGAAATACAGCATTTATTTGGATTGGAAACAAATAAAATTTCGCCAAACGATTTGATTAAAAAAATATTAACATACAAAGCCGATTTATTATGGAACGGTGGTATAGGAACTTATTTTAAATCAAAAACTGAAACTAACGAAGATGTTGGCGATAAAGCAAATGATGGACTTAGAATTAACGGCGAAGACTTAAAATGCAAAATTATTGCCGAAGGTGGTAATCTTGGCTTTACTCAGCTTGCTCGTATTGAAGCTGCAAGAGCCGGTGTTGCCTTAAATACAGACGCTATGGACAACTCTGCAGGGGTTGATTGCTCTGATCATGAAGTGAATATTAAAATTTTACTTAACAGCCTTGTGGCATCTGGCAAAATGACTAATGATGACAGAAACACTCTTTTGGCCGACATGACTCAAGAGGTTGATCACTTAGTTTTGATGGACAACTATCACCAAACGCAGGCAATAAGTATAATCCAAGATAAAAATCAACCTGTAGATGAACTAGGGGATTTTATGGAATTTTTAGTAAAGGAAAAACTTTTGGACAGAGAGAACGAATTTTTACCTTCCGAGGATGTAATAAAACAATACAAGTCCCAAGGATTAAATCTTACAAGGCCAGAACTTTGTGTTTTGTTTGGTTACACTAAAATGTACATATACTCGCTTTTGCATTATAATGATTTCATTAACGATCCTTATCTTGACTCTTATATCTTAGAATACTTTCCTAGTCAAATGGCTAAGAAGTTTGAAGGCGAAGTAAAAACTCATCAGTTAAAAAATGAGATAATTGCAACATGTATTACAAATGAGTTTGTCAATAGACTTGGTATTACTTTTGCCTACAAGCTGCATTTTGCATATGGCTTTGATTTTATAAATATAATTAAAGCCTTTATCTTTGCTAAAGATGCAATGGATTGTAATTATATTTGGAACGATCTTGAGACTTTAGACTTTAAGTCGGACTGGCAAAAGGTTTCAGCAATGCACAGTACCTTAATTGCAAAAATTGAAGATACTATTGTTTGGGTTTTGACAAATATTGAGTTTGACGGTCATTCAATTGAAAAAATCATCACACCCTACAAAGCTAAGCTTAACGAGCTACCTAGAGAGTATCTAGATAATTCCCCTACTTTAGCAATGTCTATAGCATCGGAGCTTGTAAAAAATACTAGCGTAGATTCCACTAAGCTTTTGCAAGCTTTTTCAAAAATAGCACAAGAAATTAATATCGATACAATTAAGGATATACTCGCAAACTGCAACCCCCAAAATCAAAACGATGTTGTTGCAATCAAAATGTTGGAAAAAGATTTCTTTTCATCAATTGTAACTCTCTCAAAAGCTTGCTACAAAGATTCCATGGGGCAGGATTTTTGGATCGCTAATAACAAAAAAAAGCTTAATTATGTATCGGACAAGGCAATAGAATTAAGTCAAAGTGTAATAACTTTATCTTCTGCCTTTCTTTTACTTGATAAATTAAAAAGTTTAGTTTAGCATTTATAAGTAATATAGCTAAAGTTGATGTAAGGTTTAGACCTAATGAATAAAAAGATACTTATAATAGGGGGTGTGATTTTGTCTGTTATTGCAGGCCTTTTCTATACCTTCTGGCCAAAAACTGGTAGCACAATAATGGGTGGCAACATCAATTTAAGCTACCAACAGGGTCTTTCCAATATGACAATGGTTGATGGAAAGGTCGGTAGCTTTCAAACAATTAATGGGCAGAGAATTTTTGTACCAAATGATGTTGAGCTTGTAAGCTTGGTTCCAAAAAATACAAGTCCTTACGACTACCTATCTCAAAATGGAGCTCCTCTAATCGACTCCTCCACGATGACAGTTAAGAGTAAAAAAGGTATGATTGGTTCTATTAATTTTAGTGAAGATCCCGCTCTAAAGCTTTCAAACATGTCAGCTGCTGGGCTTGGTGGAGGAGGTGGTTTTGGAATTGTCCCTCCCTATCCTACGGTTAACTCAAACAGTTGTTTGCTTATCGTGCGTGAGTTAAATACTTTTAAAAGTACCTTATCTCAAAATGACTTTGATTACATATTAAACTTTGTTATATCAAGGCTTTATTATGTCCCGGAATTTGCAACTCTTTCAACAAAAAATAAAATGTCTTTTGCTACCGAAATGGCAAATGCAATGGAGCTGGGCATTGATATTGATGTGGTTAAGATTTGTGACGAAATAAAAAAAGCTATAGATGGCAGTAGTGGCAACATGATATATACACAGTGCATTACAACTCTTAAAGATGTTGTTGCTTCGAAAAATACTGATGTTGATTTTATTTTAAAAAAACTTAAGGACGGCATACAGGGTTTTAATGCAATTTCGCCAAGTGGTCAAAGTGATTTGGCTATGAAGGTTTCAAACGGACTGTATAATTTACTTAAAAATCAAACTCCTTTTATTCCCGATTATTACTGTTCATTGATAACAAATGCCGTTATGGGAGTTTTTGATGACACTGATGTTTTTAAACAGTGTATTGCGGTTCTTAAAAATATTGAAACCTATTTTCAAAAAAGCAATGA
The DNA here is from genome assembly GCA_945889175.1 of Rickettsia typhi. Classification (GTDB taxonomy): domain Bacteria; phylum Pseudomonadota; class Alphaproteobacteria; order Rickettsiales; family Deianiraeaceae; genus CAMCVL01. The sequence continues at coordinate 7,599 of CAMDBF010000026.1, read as the reverse complement.
AATAGCAGCTTCCTACATAATGTCCAAACTTATTGATCTACCTGGTTTTAGTTATGTTGATATTAATATAAGAAACAAGATAGTTGATGCAATAAAATCCGATCTTGAGGCAGGACATGTACCAATGAATTACGAGTTACACTGCCTTAATATTACAGCTGCAATATATAATGCTTTGCAAAATACTGAGCTTTTTAAACAATGTGTTGCGATAATGACGGTAATTTCAAAGTTAGCATCTCCTAGTGTACTGGACATTGAAACTCAGCTTAAAAACATTGAAGGATTTGACTTAATTGCATCATCTAAAAAAGCAAGCTTGATTAACGAAATTTTAACAGACTTAAAAGATGGTGGCGATTTTAATGTAAATCTTCACTGTTTTAATATAGTAACTGCTATTCTTGATGCCATAGGTAACAGCGATGTATTTGAACAGTGCTTAACCATTATGAACGAAATAGCTACCCAATACAATAAGCAAAATGGAACCCCATCCTTTGACCCAGTAGCTTTTAAAACTGATGTAATACTTACTGACTTACTTAAGATAAATTCTTTTAACATTCTGGATGTACAAACAAAACAAAAACATGTGGACAACATCTATACTGACCTAGCTGACGGTGGTGAATTTAATAAATTTAAAATATGCTCCGAGATAACCTTGGACATTTTTGATGCAGTTTCGAGAACCGCACTTTATAAGCAATGTATAGCCCTAATGGATCAGTTATACTCAAGTGGTAAAACCGATTTTAGCTATATTAAATCAATGTTATCAACGCTTTCAGGCTTTAACTTGCTCGATGTGACACAACAGGATTCTTTTACCAAAGATGTGCAGGATGATTTAAAGGATGGTGGTGATTTTAATAAAGAAATGCATTGTTTTAATATAGTTTCGGCAATACTTGACAACATATCCAAAAGTCCGCTTTATCAACAATGTATTGCAATTCTAACCGACGTCTACAACGATTACAAATCAAATCCCAAGTCATACGATCAAGAATTTGACTTTATTAACACGAAGCTTTCGGAGTTAAATGGTTTTTCAAATTTAAGTGAGGCCAAACGAAAGGAGTTAATAGATCCTATAATAGCAGACTTAAAAGACGGAAATCAAAGCTTTGACAAGGAAACTCACTGCCTTAATATAGTTACTTCGATAATGGATCAAATTATAGATTCTTCTAAAAATTCAAAATGCCAAACCGATGTTGCAAGTCTTATTGCAAACGGAACTTACAACGATCAAACTCAAGCAACAAGCACGATAAATAAGTATTTTATTGACAGTCCTAGCTTTGCTACAAGCAAGGTTAACCAACTTACTGCTTATCAAAGTGGAACTGACATTACAACATTTGCCTCTCAAATTTGCAGTCAGGACTCTGGTGTGTTATTACTGCAAAGTTGTGTTGATTTTGTACAAACTACTCTATTGTCAAAAAAAACTAATGTTATTAATGCCTCTGATAAACCTGGTTATGTTAATGGATTATTTTTAACAGGAGTTTCTGGCTATACTCAAAATGATTCAGCTGTAGGCCTTGCAATTGATTATGTCTTGCTTGACAAAGGTAGTGCTGAGGCTGTTTGCATCAATGCTGCAACAAACTCAACTCAAGAGGGGACAGTTGATCAATCAAACACAAAAATATGCATATCGGTTATAAATGACATCTATGCTTCGGATCCAAGTGTAGTTACAGATTCCTTTATTTTAGCAAAGCTAAATGCACTTGATGCCTTTACATCGAAAACTCCTAGTATGAAAACTAAGATATTAACAGTTGTACTGCAGTCTATGCAGCAGGGTATTTACACAAGCCCTCAAACTATTTGCGACTACATAGACTCGGAAGTTACAACTGCTGATACTTCGGATTCAAGTTTTATAGCTGATGCTGCTGATGACTCCAGCTGTAAAAACATTATATCAAATGTTGTTCAATCCTACTCTTCCTATATGAACGAGATATCCTCAATAGTTTCAACGGATCCGTCGATAATAGAACAAAATAAAATTAACCTACAAAAAACATATATTCTAAAAATCTTAAACGAAATTGATGATTCTACACATTTAGTTGCCGACACCAAAAAAAACTACGCTGCAAGTCTTCTTGACATACATGTTTCGGACATAGGGAACACGAACTCTCAAAGAACCGTTAACATTCTTAATACCAATTCAAGAAAAATATTTTCACAAAATATCTTTGCAAATCTTGAGGCAATAAGAGAATTTAATTCGGATTCTCAAAGGTATGTAATTAAAGAAATAGGTAAATGTGATAATCCTCTAAGGGGACCATCCTATATATCAAAAGTTTTTGAGTTTGCATATGCAAAAGACAAGGGCGTTGTACAGGAGGATACAAAGCTGAATAATGCCGATTATCTTTTAGCTTTTACAAGAACAAGGCCTTACTACCAGTCTTGCCTTGATTTGTTTAACTCCTCTACAAATACAAGCAGTGCTGAAGATATTGAAAACAACATAAAAACAAATGTCGCAGGAGCATCTTCTTCAAAAGTTACTGCTTTTGTAACTAAAATTGCCCTCAACATGAAATGCTTTTACCAAAAATGTGCTACTAATAGTACTGGTTCGGATAGTTCTTGCTCTCAGTTTAGTAATATTAATTGTGCTGCCAAATCTGCAGCAGCAACCTCAATATGTGACGAGCTTGTTAGTACCATAGTACAAAATGTACCAACTGCAGAATTTGAATCTCAGGACTATTCAAATTATTCTGTTTGCGAGCCAATAGATAATGAGTTTTTGAATAATAAAACAACAATTAATGCAAGTCTTAAAATGATATTTTTAAAACATATCAATGCTATAGCATCCTACAATGTTGCAATGCAGTCAAGTCAAATATCTGCATCATCCAATATGGTTGATTCTATACAGAATGTAAATGCCATAAAGTTACATTATATTTTACTTAGCAGTCTCTTTAACTCAGTCGACACATCTGCTATATCAATAGGATCTGCCGTGCCTTACGATGTTGTTATGGCAAGAATTAATTCAAAAGATATAAACTATCAAGAATTCTTTCTTCAGTATGCCGAATTATACGGAATGACGAAGCAAAATGGTGGTGATGTAATTAAGATTGTCGCAGACATTAATCAATCTGAAGCTTACCAATCCTGCATCAGTTTTGTTAACTCCCTTGCTAAATCTGGCACCTTGCAAACTGATGATGTATCCATGATTAAAGATCTTATAGGGGCCGGTATATCTTCTTCTTTTACGGGTTACAAATACATACCGAGCACATCAAACGCAACAAATTATTATAACTTGGCATCTTATACCTCTTTGCTTTATGGTGATAAAGTAACATCTTCAACATCCGATCCTTGCCTTACTATATCGAGAGATATTTTTAATATTTTTAATGCAAATCTTGCAATATCAGGTGATATGCAAGTTAATCAAGATGGAGTTGAAATTGAAAGGATATCGGTTGCAACGATTATAAATGAAATGTCAAAATATATATCTAATGAGGCTAAGCAAAACCTTACAAGTTCCGATATTGTTGAAAGTGATATTAAGTTTGATACGATAATAGGCGTTGTATCGGAGGAGAAAGATGTTGAGGCAGCTAGATTTAACATGACAAAAATTACTGATTTTTTTAATGCTGGTCTTTCAAATTTACCCTTGTCAACTTTTAACTCTCTTTCTTATGCTCAAAAAAAACAAACTATAAATGATACACAGGGTAAAATTGCAAGCGAGACTCAGATAGCAATTGATACCTTTAATGCAGAAGGTAGACAAAGGGTTTGTAAAGCTGTTTATGATATTTGGGTTTTGGCAATTAAAAACCAAGGAGTAGTTGATACTGGTAAATGTGTTACAGTTTTAACAAATGCTTGGTCCGATGGTGTTTGCGATACAAATTTTGATGCAACCTTTAAAGCTGTCTGTGGTGAAGAGGGTCCCGGACTAAGAAGGGTTTCAAATGGTAGCTACTGTCTTGACACTGGTGATTTATCTGGCATGATGATGGCACAGACACTAAGAAACTACGAGACAAAGCGATCTTTTTATCAAAGACAACTTCCGCCACCTACAAACAAGTGTAAATGCTATTTGGAATCTATGTATAATACTACGAAAAATCAAAAAATTAATACATTTGAAGATTGCCAAAATTTTGTCAATGGACTTAAAGGTGTCTACGAAGCATATGGCAAATCCGTTGTTGCAAGTCCTGATAGAAGTGCCTGTCAGCTTGTTTTTTCTTCCGTTAAAAGCATAGTCAACGATGATCAATATAATGTTATCAATGCAAATGCTAGCTCAAATGACGATTATGCTAATATAGCTGCTCAAATTTGCACTCAAAACCTCAGGGACTTGCATGGCTTACTTGAATATACAAGAGCTTCATACTGGATGGAGACTAATGTATCAAGTGTTGATGGTGCAACCCTTAAGGAGAGTGAATATACAAAATGGATTAGTGTAAATTCTGCAAATTTTAGTTCTTGCGACAACGAAGGAGAGGTTTATATTTGATAGGATGTTGAAGAATGCAAAAAAAGTAATACAAGCTAGTAATGATATAAAAAAACGCAAAAAGAAAATTGTAGATCGTAGTAATTTTATTCCATATGCTTGTTTTTACAATAGCAATACAGTTCTTACAAAAAATGGAGAGCTGCTACAAACAATTAAATATTCTCCATTCTCTGCCGATCAGAGTGCCGATGTAACGCTTGACCTACGTGCAATGCTACGCAAGGCCTTAGTATCCTTTGGCGACATATCAGATATATCATTCTACATTCACACAATAAGGGATAGTAGAGAGATAGAGTGGTCTATCCTTAAGGAAAAAGAAACTCTTGATTACGAAATCCATAAGCAGTGGAGAGAGATTAATAAATTTAATGGTGTTTTTGTTAATGAAGTTTTTTTAACTATAGTTTCAAGAGGTAAGGATTATCCTTTGGCAAAGCCATCAACTATTCTATCTTTTTTTAATAGTTCAAAATTGCAGAAAAACTTCTTCTCTTTTGTAGAGTCTTCAATAGATAGGTTAAATAAAATATCTGAGCACTTGATGAAAGAGACAAAAGAAGTTGGTCCATCAAAACTTGGTTTTTATAAAAGTGAGGAAGATATATATAAATCTGAGCATCTTGAATTATTTGACAGATTGATTAACCTTATTAAAGTTGACTGCAGCATTCCGCTTTCGGATATATCTCAATTTTTAAATATATCTAATTATAAAATAGGCTTTAGTGATATTTTTGTTAGCAATCTTTATGATACCGATAAATTTGTTGCAGTATTTTCACTTAAGGATTATCAAGATATGTCACTTAATCTTGTTGACAAACTACTCTCCTTACCCATCAAAATGACGGTGTCTCAATATTTTGATAATACAAAATATCCTCTTGCAAGGCAGTATTTTTTAGAGGCTGCAAGTCTTTTGCAAATGAGTGACGATCTTGATTTTTACAAAAATTCAGGAATGTTTGATATCACTCAAAACGATAATAAAGATCCTAAGCATTTTGGAGAAACTCAAATCAGTATTTCAATACATGCTCATAGCAAGCTTGAATTAATAAAAAATTTGCAAAAATTTGTTGATTGCGTTGCCGAGATAGGATTTTGTGCCATAAGGGAGGATGTATTTAACGAGGATGTTTTTTATTCAATATTACCAGCAAATTATAGTTTTTTAGTTCGTAAAAAATATTCCCATTTAAGTAAGTTTGGAGCCTTTGCAATAAGAGCAACATATCCAACGGGTAACGAATATCCAGAAAAATGGGAACAGGCAATTACCGTTTTTACAACAATTAGGCAAACACCTTATTTTTTTAATTATCACCCTAATGAATCTTCCGGAGGGCATGTAATAATTATGGGCCCAAAAGGCTCGGGAGCAAGTGTTTTATCTAATTTTTTGATATCGGAGTCTTTAAAGTTAAAGCCAAAAATCATTAACCTTTCAATAGACAATGCATCGGATTTATTTATTGAAAGCATTAGTGGCATTGCTAAAACCTTTAAAAGAGATCTTGCAAATTCTAAGGATGCTATAAAAATGAATCCTTTTTCTTTGTTTCATTCAAAGAAAGAATTTGTTCATAAATCTTTAAGTGACAACTTTACATTTATAAAGCATTATTTACAGATGATACTTGAGCTTGGGATGGAAAAGCTTTCTGGCTCTGAGGCGAAAGATTTAGAGCAAGCTCTTTTTGTATTTCAAAAAGATTACAATGCCGTTACTAATATTAAAGATTTTGCAAAGCTATTAAAGCTTGACTCTAATAAAGAGAGAATTGACAGATTTTTATATGAAGGTGAGTATTTTGGATTATTTTCTTTGGACGATGACGATTTTGATGCCTTTGACTTTGTAATTTCGATAAACATAGAGGAGATATTGGCTGATGAAACCATAACAGATATAATGCTTGAGTATATTTTTTACAGAATAAACATAGAGCTTGATGGTTCAAGAATGATAATTAAGCTTGACGATGTTATGGAGTTATTTAATACGAGTCATTTTCAACCTGTTATTTTTGAAAAATGGCTTACAAAGCTCAAAAAGTATAATGCGGTATGTATCGTTAACCTTGATACATCAAATACCGACGAATTATCTAAGCATGTCTCATCTGATTTGTTTGGGATTGCGGATTCGCATTTTTTTTTACCAGAGTCAATTTTTCATCAAACATACCTAACTAACGACGATAAGCTTATTAAGCGAGAAGATGATTTGAGGGATTTCTATAAAAAAGAGTGCAAGATGTCAAGCGAAACATTGAGGACTTTTATTTCAATTAGCGACAAGGTTCATAAAAATATTTTGTTGCGTCATAATGGTCTTGATGCTGTTTTGGAATTTGACCTTGTAAAAGCACCTTTCGTTTTAACCCTTCTTAATAGTTCTTTTGAGGTTCGCGAGATATTTACAAGAATTAAAAATAATAACCCTGAAAGTTCTTTTGCACAAGTATTTCAAATATTCTGCAAAGAGTTTGATTTTGAAAATTAATATTTTATTTTTTATTAAACAGCTAATATGATGGATATTTTTGCTTATATTTTTATTACTCTAGGGCTTGTGTTGTATCTTTTGGGTGTTGTTATTTTTTTTAAATTAAATGACGGACTGAAAATGCTTCACTTTTCGGCAATTCCGGAGTTTTTTGGATTTACATTCTTGGCCATTGGTTCTTGCTTGTTATTTTCATCCTTTTTAGTAGCTTTTAAAATAACCATAATACTAAGCTTTGTTTTTTTAACATCCCCAGTTTCAGCTTCATTTGTTGCAAATATAATAAACAAATGGCGGGATTAGTGATTGATATTATACTATTTCTCATTTCTAAACAGGTGTATTGATGTAATCGCATTTACAAATTGATTTAATAGACATCCTGCATAATACCTCCCCTCTTAGGGGAGGTTGGGTGGGGTAATATCTATTAAACCTCTTTTATTCTATTAATCTTAAAAACCATAGCAAAACATAAAGTTATCTTACTAAAATTAACACACACGCCCCCGCCCCCCAGCTG
>CAMDBF010000025.1 GCA_945889175.1 Rickettsia typhi | reverse complement strand
ATAACTTTATGTTTTGCTATGGTTTTTAAGATTAATAGAATAAAAGAGGTTTAATAGATATTACCCCACCCAACCTCCCCTAAGAGGGGAGGGGTTTAAGATGGTAGGGGTTAAGGAAGAGGTCTAATGTATTAGGTTTTGATACTTTGTAAATTTTGGAACATTTATCTTGCATTTAATGCAATTTAATAAATACTCTTATCTTTAATGACAATATTCATTAAATTATACTGATATATTATTATTTTGATTTAACAATGCAAATATCAAATGAAATGATTAAAAAGATTAGACAAAATGCTGAGCAAAGAAACAAACATCAGAGGCTTACTGAGGTAGTTCAACACATGCTGTTGAATTTTATACCGAAGTTGGATCTAAAGGATCTAAAATTTCCACGAGATATAAAGTGTAAACCAAAAGGCATAGATGCAGTTCTTGCGGTCAATGTTGCAGATGATGGTAAGTTAGTATTTGCAAAATTTAATTTAACAGAATACGCAGTAGAAATTGACGAAAATGGAAAACCGAGTGACAACTGGACAATGATTAGATATTCTAAAGATGGTCAAGAAGAAGAGGTAACAAATCTTATTTTTTTCGAAGATCACACCTTTCTAAATGGCAACAGATATACTGGCTTTATGAAGTATGATCCAACTAAAGATGCTTTTGTGAAGCATGGAATTGGTGCCTTAATGTATACGGATACAAGCAAGGCAATTAGGGATGTTGGTGAATTTAAAGATGATTTACTTCATGGACTTGGGATGGAGGAGATGAGAAATAAAAACATATATATTGGCGAATTTGAAAAAAATAAAAAACATGGAAAAGGATATTGTGCTAGCAAGTACCAAAAATCAGGAGAGAATCCTAATGTCGAGTTTTATACCAATTTTTATGATGGTGAATGGCAAAATGATAAACGACATGGAGAAGGAAAAAGCGCTGAGTTTTTATATAATAGAAGTACCCCAGGCTACGAAGGTTATTATTACGAAGGTTTCTATCAGGACGATGTGCATTGGGGACGGGCAACAATCAATTTTTGCAATAGTAAAGATTCTTTTGAAGGTCATGTTAAAAGTTTACAAAAAATGATTGGAGCATATACAACTCAATATGATAAATTACGTCAGTTTGGTAATTTTCAAATGCACCTATTTACTATTTTGAGAAAGAATGGATTTGTAACCTGGAATGAAAAGGGCGATGCTTACGAAGGTAATTTTTACAACGGTCTGCCTCGTTATAAAAAGATACAAAGAGTTAACGGTGATATTCAACAGGATATTTATAATATCAACAATCGTAATTTTACTATAAGAAAAAAAATTGATGCTTCAAGGTATCATGATTCTGATTTTGATGAATTTTATTACTATGAAAACAGTAAAGAAATTGATAAACATCAAGTATCATTCAAATTTCAAGGTGATTACTTAATTGAAATAAATGTAATATTATATTTTAAAAACCGTCAAGAGATCAAACATGTTTTTTTACCAGAAAAATGCTTAGATATGAACTACCTTATTCCAGGAATACTAAGCCGTTCGAAAACAGATCCCGAAAAGTTTCCCACAGAAGCAGTCCAAAATATTCTTAATACTCTTTTGTTCAACGGTTTTCTGTGTCGAGTTAATAAAGAAAGCAAAAAATACGAAGCTGCTTTTGAAGTAAGTTCAATCAAAGATCAGCTTGGTGAAAAATTTATCAATAACCTACAGAGCTATATTGACATTAAGAATGATGAAATGCTGTTGAAAAATTTAACTGGCTTCAAGAAAGTTGGTTTTAATGGATCGTCAGTTGCTGAATCAAAAAATAATTCAGAAAAATTTTTACGCAGTTATGTATTTGCACTTATAACATCGTTTTTGAATGCAACAGATAGAAGAAACCTTGGAATGACTTCGAAAGCTATGTTTGGTGGGTATATAGATTCCGTTATTAAGATATATGAAGGCAAAGAGATTTATGAAAGGATTGAGAAAAGGATTCAGGTATTTGGAGATTATTCAGAATATGTGCGGTACATTCATCCTGTGCTACATAATGTTGTTAAAGATTTAGTAGAATCTTATCTTAGACATCCAGGGAATGAAAAACAATATAAAATACTACGTCAAAACATTTACAAAGAAGAAGAGCAGGTTAAAAACGATGATAAAGAAGAGGTAAAAGAAAGTTTCCAAAAAGGAGGTCAAAACCATCATTTATTTAATTCATCACAACAATTATTACCTTTAGCAATATCAGACTCAAGCAATGCAAAACTTGATCGTCAAAATCTTACTATTGCAACTGGAGAAGAAATACAAAGAGTTAATATTGATAAAGAAACTAATCAAGACGATAGTAAAATCAAGAGCTCTAACAAAGCTCCTGAAAAGAGCCCTGAAAGGTAAGACTATATTTAACCTAGTCTACACTTGATAACAAACATTATGGGCTGGTTCGTTGCTAAAAGCTAAACTAGCACTTGTTGTGTTATTCAAATTTTGGTTTGTGTTGGGTGTAAGAATGAGTCTAAATTTTACCCTTACATTCCACAAAAAACCAATAGAATCAATCCTTGAGCTGCTTTTGCGAGTATTGGGATAGCGTATAACATTGTTATTGCACAGAAGCTGGATTGTCTTGATGATTTGTATAAAGGTCAAAAGATATTTGATTAATTATAGCTTATTTTATAACAGTTCTAAATTTACTAAAAACAAAACCTTTTGCTTATGATGTTTATGTATTGAGGCATAAAAAAAATGAGTGCATGCTTAAGGGGGTGTGTTCTAAGTTTTTGCATTTTGACGAGGCAAGTCAAAACTTTAAATATGCTTGCAAAGTTTAAGAGTTTAAGTAAAATTTTGTAAGCACTTATAAAAAAATTTTTAAAATAACATAATGCAAAATCCTGTTTTAAAGCAACTTATTGAAGGCAAATACAAAACAATTATTGATTGGCTTGAGGCAAAAAAAAATCAAATGCAATTTAACACTAACATCTATAATTCTTGCGATATTAGATTTTCGGGATTTAAGATAGCTAATGTCGATTGCAATTTGTTTCCTGCTGGGTTTAAAAACTTATCGCCACAGGGCATAGAAAACTGTAAGGTACAATTGCTTGAGTTTGCAAAAAAACATAATTTAAAGCAAGGTAGTAATCTTGCAATAGTTGCAGAGAGCCATACCCGCAACATTCCTTACCTACACGGAGTTTATATTGTTAAGCAAATTTTTGATGCCTGCGGATTTAATGCCCAGCTTGCAACCTTTGACTTAAAAAAATTTAAGTTAAATTTAAACGAGGCAACTCTTGAAATAGGTAAGGTTACAAAGCAAGATAATGTAATTTTTATTGATAACGATTTTAAGCCCGAGTTTTTAGTTATCAATAACGATATGACGGTGCAAAGCCCACTTGTTTTAGATGAGACTAACATAAAAACTTTCCCCAAAACAGAGCTTGGCTGGCATAAAAGAAGAAAGTTCACACATTTTCAAAAATATCAAGAGCTTGTAGATGAGTTTTGTGCTTATTTTAATATTGATTCTTGGTTTTTCTCGGCACTTTTTGACGAATGCCAAGAGGTTGATATAAGAGAGGATTCGGGTCTTGAGTGCCTTGGGGTAAAAGTGCAAAAAATTATCGATGCAACCCAGCTAAAATATAATCAATATGGTATAAGCGATAAGCCAAGGGTTTTTGTTAAAGCAAATGCAGGCACATATGGCATGGGGGTTGCAATGTTTGAGGATGCTGATGAAATTGCCCACTTAAACAAAAAACTAAGAGGCAAGCTTGACACGGTTAAGGCTGGCACAAAAAGCACAAGCTTTTTGGTTCAGGAGGCGGTGCCTTCATGCGAGTTTATTGATGGAGCCAATGCCGAGCTTGTCTGCTATGGTTTTAACTCGACCCCTTGCGACTTTTTTTACAGATACCATCCCGAAAAGGATGCAAATAACAGCCTAAACGCCCCCGGTGCAAGATTTATAAATAAAAGCAACTTTACCAAAAACCCCCTAGAGCTAAAATCCACACCAGAGCTTGCCACTTACTACATCACAGGCTCACTAGCCTTTATATCCTCTGGGCTTGAGTAGGGTTGATTTAAAAAAGAGGTATTGTCTTTAGTTAAACATTTATAAACATTTACTATTTTGTAGTAACGCCGCCATGCAAGCTTATACAAAAGGTTGACACTAAAAATTAGTTAGTTAAAATTTGTTACAATTATGTTTTGAGTTAAATTGTAAAAATGATATGCAATCGGAGATATTGAGGTTGTCGCATTGGCTTTTTAATAAAGTAAATTTTATTGAGCCAATTATTGAGGCCGTTATTAATAGTATTCAAGCAAATGCAACGAATATTATTATAACAACAAAGCGAAAAGACAAAACCGCAGCGGAATATCTTGAAAATGAAATATACCAAATAACAATTCAAGACAATGGGGATGGCTTTGCTAAGGCAAGGAGGGATAGTTTTGAAGTAATTGCAAAAACTGACAAAATAAAAGAAAAATGCCGTGGGATTGGTAGATTGTCGTATATTAGAGTTTTTGAAAGGATATTTTTTTGTAGTAATTTTTTAGACGAAAAGAATGATATTCAAAATGTTCGCTTCTTTTTTAATGCTAATTTTACAAAAATAAAATCGCCAAGAAAGCAAATTGCAAACAATGCAACAGGAACGAAAATAATTTTTGATAAATTAATACAGCTTGATATTCAAAACAATGATATTGGTTTATCATCAAAAGCCTTGTTAAATGATATTGTTAGAAATAAACAAGCCGAAACATTTAGTTCTGTTATTTATACTGCATTAATTAAAACAAAAAAAATTACTATTAAAGTTGATGGAGATAGTTTTGTTATTGATAATACCAATATTACATGGAACGAAATAAAATTTAATATAGAAAACTTTGGAGAAATATTTATCAAATATGCGTTTCATAATTTTAATGATAAAAAACTTAATGATAGTGATTACATAGCTTATCAGGTAGGCGATAGAGCAGTAAAACAAATCTTTCCATCGCAAGCAAAATTTGAATTTGCTAACGATAAAAGCAGTTTATCTTTAATATGTTTTGTGTCAAACGAAAAGCTAAACGAAATAACAAATAATAATTGGAGGGATTTTAATCTTGGAAGGGACAAATGGAACGAAATAAACAAAGCAATACAAATAAAAATATACAATGATATTATTTCGTCAAACTTACAAGAGGATATAGCGCAAAAGCAAAAAGATGATTCACTTAGTGAAAATCCACATTTAAAATTAATACTTGACGAATATGATAAAAGCTTGTTTTTAAACAAAAGTCAGGCCGTAGAAAAAGCCGCAAGAAAAAAAGAAGACATATTACAACTTTATTTTTCGTCAAAAACAGATACAGATGAGTTGTTTAAGGAAAAGGATCATGAAAAGAATATTAATATAATTCAACAATCCGCCCTTGCAGAATTAATGATTACTAGGTTTAGAACACTTGAGGATGCTTATCAAAAGTGCAATGCAAAAGATGTTTTGGAGAAAGATATACACAATATTCTTTTTACACAAAAAACTAATTCTGATTCAATCAAAAACAATAATTTATGGCTTTTGGATGCAAGATGGCAGTATAGTAAACATATTGAGTCGGATAATAGTATTAATGATATTTTTTCGGATCTATCAATAGAAAAGTTATATGAGAATCATAATTTACAATTAACGGAGGACGATAAAAAAAATATTAAAAAAGACGGATATAAATTCTTCAATAAAAGACCAGATATTTGTATTTTTAATGAAAGCTCGGTTGTTATAGTTGAGCTAAAAAACCCAAATGTTGATTTATCATTTCATATAGAAAAAATAAAACTATATGGTGCTTTAATATCTTTTATTTCAAAACAAAAATATAGAAATATTTATGGATATTTAATAGGAAAAGATAAACCAAATTTGACAGATAGATTTTATAAAGAAGATTTTGATAATATGGGTTATTCGTTCACAACAGAATTAGCTTTGCTTGAACAAGGTAAGACAAAAAGAACTGATTTAAGCGATACAACATTTTATGGAGGAATACTTGAATACAACAAATTCCTAAAGGACTGCTATATGCAACATTATCCATTTTTTAAAAAAATTGGCAAAAATATTGAAGCTCTTGACAAATATATTCCGAAGAATTAAAGCAATAAAAACATATGGTTTTAAAGAATAATAAACTAATAAATAATGTTAAATAAAATTAAAAAACGCAAATCATCAAGCCAAAGCTTACATCCCATTCAAATTAGTTGTATTAATATATCCGCAATTACATTTTATACCATTTCCCGCTTCTAAATAGCTGTATTGATGTAATTGCATTTACAAATTGATTTATTAGACCTCTTTGGGATTTTATTAACTTCCAAAGCCACGCAAAAACATAAAGCTATTTTACAAAACTTCACACACATGCCCGCTGCCTTTAGGCAGCTGGGGGGCGGGGGAGTGTGTGTTTAATCGGGATGTTTAAAGTGTATTTTTTAAGCTCTGTTAAAACCCCACCCAACCTCCCCTAAAAGGGGAGGAGTTATTTTGACTACTCACTCTAAAAAGGGTAGGGGTATTTATTATATATTTTGTAAAATCAAGAGAATCGAAAGAAGTCTATTCTTAGTTTTAAGATGGTTTTAGCTTGCTGTAAATGTTTTTATCAAAGCTTATGAGCAAGTCTATAAAGATATATAAAGCAATTAAGCTATGCTTTGAAGCTTGTAATGCTGGTCAAAGGAGTTGCCAAAAATAGGATCGCTTGGTACAAGATTTAGCTTGATGCCATGTTTTATGCCTTTAAAGATTATGTCTAAAACCATGTCTGGATTTGATATTGAAGATGCAACTCTAAACTCTATACGATAATTTGGTAAAAAATCTTCAATCTCTGAAGTATCGATATTAAAATTTGACTTAGAATTAGTGAGGTTTTGCTTAATATCGTTTTCAAATGAGATTCTCGGTTTTACAATGTTGTTAAGTATTTTGCTTGTAAATGTTTTTTGCACATTATTTTGTTTGGATTTAAGAGCTTCAAAATCAAATATACCGCCCTTGCTAATTACAAGTCTAATTGCTGTTGTACGATTGTTGTTAAGCGACCAAGATATTGTTGCTGGTACATTTAGGTACTTTTTTACAATCCTAGAGTCTATAATTCTTTGCTTGCAATCCTGCGTTGGTAGTAAGATATCGATATTTGATTTTAGTTTTAACGCCTCAAGTATTCCCTGTATTGCATTTAATACTAAAATACTGTTGCAGTCTGTATTGTTAAAAGAAACACTAAACTGCAAAGAGCTTGATGGCTCATCTTTCATTATAACGGAGTCCCAGATGAGTTCAAGTCTTCGCTCGGAAGAGTATTGAAGAAGAAAGTTTTTAAACTCTGCTATATTGCTAACGCAATCAGCCTTTGAATGAAATATTTTAGATGCAATTTCAAACTGACCATTGCCGTGTTCTTTTTTTATTTCGCCGAAGTTTTGTTTAAATAAAGGGCTTTGGTTGCAGTCGTCAATTATTTGCTCAAAGGCATTGCCAGCAGAGTTAAATAGATAAAACTCTAGCTCATAGCCAATGTTGATTATTTGACCAAAAACAGCAACCATCCTTATATTTACAAAAACATATTAAGTAAAGTTTGTAAAAAATGATACAAGCTTTACTTACTTTCCAAAGTTTTTACCCAATTTGTAAGAATATCCTTCGACATTCCACCAACTTTTGTTTCAATAGCCTTACCACCTTTAAAAGCAATAAAGGTAGGAATAGACATAATTCCAAAACTTGACGGAACCTCTTGATTTTCGTCAATATTAATTTTGCAAAATTTGATATTTGCAAATGTTTTTGAAGCCTCTTCAAAAATCGGTGCAACAGCTCTGCAAGGCCCACACCAAGGTGCCCAAAAATCAACTATTGTAATTTTTTGGTCTTCAAGAACATCCTTCTTGAAGGTTGAATCAGTTACTACATTAACCATTATAAAGATAAATAAATACCAATAAAACTATCTATCGTCTCTGCCTCTAAAAGGAGGTCTTCTGTCGCCACCAGTGAATTCTCTTCTTGGAGGTCTTGAGTCTCTATCGCCATATGACGAAAATCTACCACCTTCTCTGTTTCCCTCTCTGTTACCACCTTCTCTTGGAGTGTAAGGTCTTCTTTCACCACCACCAGAATAAGCAGGTCTTTCACCACCAGAGTAAGCAGGTCTTTCACTACCACCAGAATAAGGAGGTCTACCACCTTCTCTTGGAGTGTAAGGTCTTCTTTCACCACCACCAGCGTAAGGAGTTCTAGGTTTAAATGAAGGTCTTGAAGAAGAAGGAGTTAGTTTTCTTTTCAAAAATCTAAGATCATCTTTAAGTTCAACAAGAGAAGAAGATACTAGGTATTCAATAAAGTCCTGTATAGCATCGCAAAGTTTAGGGTTTGCACCAGCTTCGGTAGCTGTGTTTTTAAATAGTTCAACATATTTACCGAACTCTATTTTTGCTTTTTCCTTTCTGTCGTTAATTGCTTTTTCGCTAAATTCATCATCTTGCTTTTCGATTGATTTTTCATCTGCATCGCTTTCAGACTCGCCTTCTTCCTCTGTAGAATCTTCATCAAGATCTTCAAGATCGAAATCTTCATCTTGCTCGTCAGCAGATTCGTTGTTTTGTTTTTCCTGTTCCAAAGACTCATCTTTATTTAATTGAGCCTCGTTATTCACTGAATCTTGAGCATTTAAATTCTCTTGTTTTTCAATTTCATTTTCGTTATTATTAGACATATTTTTGTTCAGATTTAATATTATTATAAATATGCTCCTCGTAAATTTTACCATTTAAGAGTAGCTTTTCTTTATCGTAAAGAAGTTCTTCGGCAGTTAGCGTTGAAAACTCAAAGTTATTAGTCAACACAACGGCATCTACTGGGCAGGCCTCTTGACAGAGTCCGCAATAGATACATTTTGTCATGTCGATGTCGTATCTTGTTGTTTTTCGTGAACCATCGGATCTCTCTTCAGCATCTATCGTAATAGCTTGAGCAGGACATACAGCCTCGCAAAGTTTGCAGGCAATACATCTTTCCTCGCCATTTGGATAAAGCCTTAAAGCATGCTCACCGCGAAAACGAGATGAAACAGGTGATTTTTCGTAAGGATAGTTTAAAGTTGCAGATTTTTTTGCCACCATGTAGTAAAAAGTTTTACCCATGCCTTTAGCAATGTCTAGCAATAAAAACTGCTTCAAAAAATCAACAAACATACCATTAAGCCATTATTCGCAATTAAACACAAAGGTTTATAAAGTCTACAAAGTCGCTTTATAATATTTTATTTAACTTTAAAATCAAATAAAATAAAGCACATAGATACTATATCATTTTAAATTTATGTCAAGAATATAAAATGATTATTTAAAAAAACAATCCTACAAAATGCAAATAATTTGTTTTAGTCCAAATCTCTGCTTCTTTGACCCTTGTAAAGTTGACGGGGTCTTGATATTTTACGGTTTGGATCACTTAGCATTTCAAACAACTGAGATACCCAGCCTGATGTTCTTGAAATACCAAATAATACTGTAAAAAAAGAACTCTTAATACCACAAGCCTTGTATATAATTCCAGAGTAAAAATCAACATTAGGAAATAACTTACGAGATATAAAATATTCGTCAGATAAAGCAATCTCTTCAAGTTGCTTTGCAATGCTTAAAGACTTAGATACATCCTTTGAAGGCATTGTTTTAAGAACATCATCGCAGGAAGATTTTAAAACCGCAGCCCTAGGATCATAATTTTTGTAGACTCTGTGCCCAAATCCCATAAGCCTAAAGCCACTGTTTTTATCCTTTGCCTTGTCAACAAATTCAGGAATATTCTTAGGGTCCTCAATCTTGTCAAGCATGTGAATAACTGCCTCATTTGCACCCCCGTGCAGATGACCCCAAAGTGCCGAAAACCCACCCGCTATTGAAGCATAAACATTTGCCTCTGTTGAGCCTATAAGTCTAACCGTTGAGGTTGAAGCATTTTGCTCGTGGTCGGCATGTAAAATTAAAATTTTATCAAAAGCTTTTTCAAGTATTGAGTTTGGCTCGTACTTTGATGTTTTTGAAAACATTAAATGAACAAAGTTTTGAATAAAGTTTAATGAAAAATCAGGCTCTAAAAATTCAAGCCCGTTGATGTATCTGTTAACATTTGCACCTATAAGAGCTATTTGTGATACGCTTTTTAGGCATTGATCCAATACAGACTCCTTGTTTGTAGGGTTAAACTCAGTATGTAAAAATGCCGATAAATTTGCAATAGCGGCAATCATTATTGACATAGGGTGAGAGCCTTTGTCAAATGACTTGATTACATCGTAGACACTACTAGGTATTTGCATTTGGGATACAAGTTTTGCATCAAACTCTATAGTTTTTGATTCGCTTGGCACATCACCAAACATTAAAAGATAAAAAGTTTGAGTAAAGCTTAGCTTTTGAGATACTTGTTCAATTGGATAGCCTCTGTAGAGTAATATCCCCTCGTCCCCGTCAATATAAGTAATTTTTGACTCGCAGGCAGCAGTTGATACAAAGCCAGCATCAAGTGTAAAATAGCCATTTTTTAAAAGGTTTGAAACATCAATACAAGGATTACCAAGGCTTGCCTTTTTTACTTCCAAGTTAATTATTTTGTCGTTAATTTGTAACTTAACATCGTTGTCCTGCATCTTTAAAAAAAACAAATTGGTAAATAGTGATTACAAAGCAATATCTATAATACTGCATTATTAATGCAAAATCAAGAATACTATGCTAATATTATCTAAACTATATTGGTGCGGATAAGAGGACTTGAACCTCCACGCCTGTTATATTGGGCATAGCGACCTCAACGCTACGTGTCTACCAGTTCCACCATATCCGCCCGTGAAATAAACCACGAATACACAACTATCTTGCAATAAGCATTATTTCTTGTCAATAAAAAATAATGAACTTTTTATTATAACACTTAAATAGAAAAATATTTCTTGCAATTTTTTAAACATAACATAGAATTGCAACTGTGATAAGCATGTTCGATTATGCTAAGGACAGATGGCTGAGCGGCTGAAAGCGCCTTCCTGCTAAGAAGGTATACGGACTAAAATCTGTATCGAGGGTTCGAATCCCTCTCTGTCCGCCATTTAATATAATATATGTGGATTGTTAGCGAAGATGTCGGATAATTTATTGATAGTTGAGTCTCCTTCTAAGTGTAAAACAATCAAGGGTTATCTTGGTAATACCTACGAAGTAATGGCATCTTTTGGTCACATTAGAGAGTTAGTTCCAAAGGATGGCTCGGTTGACACGGATGGCAATTTTGAAGGTAAATATCAGCCAATTGAAAAATCAGCACAGAACTTAAAAAAACTTACCGATGCTGCTAAAAGTGCAAAAACACTTTACATAGCAACTGACCCAGATAGAGAGGGTGAATCAATCGGTTGGCATATTCTTGAGCATTTTAGAGAGAAAAAAATTAATTTGAAAGATAAGGTAGTTCACAGAATTACATTTAACGAGATTACAAAAACAGCAATTACAACTGCGATAAAAAACCCAAGAGAAATTGATGTAAATCTTGTTGATGCACAGCAAACTAGACAGTTTTTGGATTATCTTGTTGGATTTAATCTTTCACCAGTTTTGTGGCGTAAATTACCGGGTAGCAAGTCCGCTGGGCGTGTGCAATCCGTAGCATTAAGACTGGTTGTTGAAAGAGAGTTTGAAATTAAAGACTTTAAACCCCAAGAATACTGGAGTATAGATCTTGAAACAACAAATGGAATTAAAGCTGAACTTGATATTTTTGATGGGGTAAAGCTTGATAAATTTGCAATACCAAGTAAGAAAAAAGCCGAAAGTGTAGTGCAGGAACTTAAAACACAGGATTACAAAGTTATAAGCGTTGAAAAAAAGAAGACAAAGCGAAAGCCCTATCCGCCATTTACAACCTCAACCTTGCAGCAGGATGCCTCAAGCAAATTGAACTTTGGGGCAAAAAAAACAATGCTAATTGCACAAAAGCTATACGAGGCAGGGCTTATTACTTACATGAGAACCGACTCACCTAGTATATCAGAGGATGGTCTTAAAAAAATTAGAGATTCAGTTAGTGATGTATTTGGCAAGGATTATCTTTCGGCAAAGCCTGTTCAATATGCTTCAAAATCTAAAAACTCGCAGGAAGCCCACGAAGCAATAAGACCAACAAATCCATCCAAAGTTCCTGCAGATGCCAACCTTGGTGATGATGAGTTTAAGCTTTATGAGTTAATTTGGAAGAGATCCCTTGCAAGTCAAGCATCTGAGGCGGAGTTTGACAGTGTAAAAATTGTTATAGGCGACGATTGGGGCAATATAGGATTTAATGCAACTGGCTCGGTGATGAGCTTTGATGGTTTTTTAAAAATATATAATTATAACGATTCGGCGGATAAACTATTGCCAAATGTTAAGCAAGGCGACAAGATTGAGGTTGAAAGCATAACACCAATACAGCACTTTACTCAGGCATCGCCTAGGTACAACGAGGCTAGTCTTGTAAAAAAGCTTGAAGAACTTGGCATAGGCAGACCATCAACCTACGCTAGTATAGTAAGCGTAATACAGGAGAGAGGCTATACAGAGCTTAACAACAAAAGATTTTTTGCAACAAAAAAAGGTGAGGTTGTTACGGAGTTTTTAAAGACATTTTTCCCTAAATATGTTGAATATAGTTTTACTGCAAAACTTGAGGATGAGCTTGACGAAATATCAAGCGGTGGACTTGCAAAGTTAAAATTTTTAAAAAACTTTTGGAAAGATTTTAAGCTTAATGTTGACACAATTCAAGCAAAAAAAATGCAGGATGTAATCGATGGCATTAAGGATAGGCTTGAGTACATAATGCTTGAAAAAAACGAGGACGGCAGCTACAAAAAAACCTGCCCTAAGTGTGCAAAGGATATTGAGGTGAGAATCGGCAAGTTTGGTCCCTTTGCCTCCTGCACTGGCTACCCTGAGTGTAGCTATATAGCAAAAGCAAACGGCGATGAGGACGAGACCCAGATGGTTAATCAAAACGGCGAAGTAAGCAAGGATAACATAATTGCAAATATTGAGGGCTACGGGGATGTTCAGCTAAAACAAGGACCTTACGGACTTTACCTTGAATACAATGATGCGGATGGCAAGGTAAAAAGAGTGAGCGTTCCAAAGGATAAAAAAAGAGAGGATGTAACAATCGATCTTGCAACAAAACTTTTGTCGCTTCCTAGGCTTGTTGGTCAACACCCCGAGACTAAAAAGGACATTAAAGCCGCCATAGGTCCATATGGTCCTTACTTGGGGTACAACTCAAAGTTTTACAACATACCAAAGGGTGCTAACTTTGGCGACGACTTGGTTTTTACAATAGGTGTTAATCACGCGGTTGAAATTATCGCAAAAAAAGATGCCATGCCACCAAAAACAACAACAAGACCTGCGGCAAAACCAGTGGCAAAAACAACAACAAAACAAAATCCAAAAAAAACTTGACATAGTGGGTAAATATATTTATACTTACATCAATTTAGGTTAGAGTTTTTTATTTGTAAAATAGATTTATGGAAACTGAAAATAAACAAGGTCCTGTAGTCAACAAACAAGGGAGAAATCAAGATGCTAGTCAAGATGAGCGATTCGTTATTTTGATAGAAAGCAATTTATTAAATTCACCAAAACTTCGTTATTATCATTATTTTACATTTTAAAAGAAAGAATATCAAAATTTTGTACAACAACAACAAAACAATAAGCAAAGTAATAAAGAAAACTTTAAAGAATTCTTCAAGATTAATAAGGAATTTGATTTTGATGAACGTAAATTAAGTAGTATATCTGTTGTCGAGTCAAAGAAAATCAATCGTTTGTTTAATTTTTATCTCATAGGATATTCCGTCGGAGTGGGAATATTTGCTACTGGTGTGGGGAAATACATTTTTCATGCTGTAAATAATTTTTATAACAGTGTAGATCCTTCTCAAGGTATTGGTGAATTTCAGGCTGCACAAGTTACTGAGCTACTAAGAAATAACGAGATGTATGGTGAGTATCTTAGACCGCTATCGCGTTTTAATGCTGCTATGTCTGGTGAGTTAAAATCTTCAGGTATAAATGAAATTCTTGTTGGCAACCGATCGATTCCAATCATGGACCAAGTTCTTACTGAAGATATTCTTATTGGCAACCGATGGATTCCAATCAGTGACCTAGTTGATACTAAAGATATTCTTAGTAAAATAGATTCTAATTCTTTACAAATACGAGATATTGAAGACTTGTTACGAATTAATGAACTTTTTAAACTCAAGATTAAAGATTTAATGGAAACCAATGAAGCTATGGATGTTCGTTTACAAGAAATGGGCATAACTACTCATGAAGGTGACAGTTATGATGGTGTTAATGAACACGTTTCTAAAATGCTTAGTGCATTTGAATCGCAGAATACCTTGACTAATGTTAAAAATTTTGTAAATGAACAAAAAGATATTCTTGCTAAAGCACAAATAGACACGCCTGAAGAATATCTAATGATTATTGGTGCTGCTTTAATGGTATTGTTGACAATTTCTGCTTTTCTAGGATTCAGGAAATTTAAAAATGAAGAAATGTTAACATGTGAAAACGCAGATATTAAAGACATTGTGGACTTTATCAATGAAGGAGAAGCACAAGAGAGAACGAGAAATAATACTAAAAAAGACAATAAAACAGACTTAAATAAAACTCAAGCTAAAGAGGGTAGAATAATCAAAACAGCAAACGAAGATTGTGAAGAATTTAACCAAAAATTTGAGAAAACAGCCTTAAATATTATAGGACAAGGTAATCAAAATAGGCAATCAATCGATAGCAGTTCTTTGAAGGATAAAAATAATAGTAGAGTGCAATCTAAATACAATCAAGCGAAATTTAAAAAGAAACAGAGACGTATACAAAGGATTATGCAAAGCGACGCAAATCATTTATTTTGTTAGAACTCTAAAAAAATAAATTTTTGTTGCAAATAGTAAATAAGGCTTTAAATTTTAAGTCTTATTTATTTTAAGAATATCCTAGATGTTATTATTGAATATGAAAGCTAACAGCGTTCAAGCCCTAAAAAATAGCCTTACCCCAAAGCAAATTGTTGAGCTTTTAAACAAAAGAATTATTGGGCAGGAGGATGCAAAAAAAACAGTTGCCATTGCCCTGCGTAACAGATTTAGAAGGGCAGCTTTAACTAACGACATAAAGGCTGACATCATTCCAAAAAACATTTTAATGGTAGGACCAACAGGTGTTGGTAAAACTGAAATTGCAAGAAGCCTTGCTAAAATTTTAAACGCCCCTTTTATCAAAGTTGAGGCAACAAAATATACCGAGGTTGGTTATGTTGGTAAGGATGTTGAGTCGATAATTAAAGACCTAGTTGAGGTTGCTGTAAAAAATACTAAACTAAATAAGCGAAAACAATATATTGAAAAGGCAAGCGAGCTAGCTGACAAAAAAATTATGATAGAACTTGTGGGCCCGACCCCATCGCAGGAGACCTACAAAAAGTTTAAAGACCAGCTTGATAGCGGCTCCCTTGATGAAAAAATTATAGAAATAATGGTGGAGGTTCCGCAGGCTCCACTTGGCGGTAATTTTGACATACCAGGTGGCTCAGGGCAGGTAGGCATTGGTGCAATATCGCTTGGAGACATGTTTGGTAAGGCATTTTCAAACAAAAAAAAGAAGAGTGTTACAGTAGCTGAGGCAAAAAAAATCTTGACCGAGGAGTCCCTAAGCGAGCTAATGGAGGACGACGACATAGCTGCCGAGGCAATTAAGGATGCTGAAGAAAATGGCATAGTTTTTATTGACGAGATTGATAAAATTGCTTTTTCAAATAATGCTAAGGGCGGTGAGGTGTCAAGAGAGGGCGTTCAAAGAGATTTGCTTCCTATAGTTGAAGGCACGATTGTTAATACAAAGCACGGGCTTGTTAAAACCGATTACATGCTTTTTATAGCATCTGGGGCGTTTCATTCTTCAAAACCATCGGATTTATCTCCTGAGCTTCAAGGTAGGTTTCCTGTTAGAGTCAACTTAAAGTCTTTGTCGATAGATGACTACAAAAGAATCTTAACCGAGCCTGAAAACAGCATGGTAAAACAATACACCGCTCTTTTTGAAACCGAGGAGGTTAAAATAGACATCACTTCAGAGGCTATTGATTACATAGCAAAACTTACCGATAGGCTTAACAAGGAAATTGAAGACCTTGGTGCAAGAAGATTAATTTCGGTCGTTGAACATCTTTTTATAGAATTAAACTTTAATGCTCCTGAGCTTAATCAATCCGAAAAATCTGTAATAATTGACCAAGCTTATATTGAAAAACATTTAAGCGAGTTAATTAAACTTCACAAAGATTTAAGAAATAGCTTAATTTAATTTACAACTTCTTTAAGCCATTTTATAATCCTAGTGTTATTATTTATAGATTTAATGATAACACTAGAGAGTCTTGGATATCTTTTATAGTATTTCTAAATAGATTTGATTTTTTACAATAGACCTCTTCCTTAACCCCTCCCCTCTTAGGGGAGGCTGGGTGGGGTTTTGACAGAGCTTAAAAATAATATTTCTACTTAATTACTTTTACTTTAATTTTTGGTTAAAAAAATATACCCTATCCTTATTAAACACACACGCCC